>JAFRCM010000044.1 GCA_017404365.1 Bacillota bacterium | reverse complement strand
CCGCGGATTCAGGAGACATTGAAGTTGAAGACGTGGAAGGAAGCGAAATTACGGCTCAGACACAGACAGGCGACATTACCGCCGATGGTATCGCGGTCGGAAGGCTTGCTCTGAAGACAGGCACAGGCGATATCGATATCAGTAAATGCGCAGGAGAAATAAGCGCAGAGACGACGACCGGAGACATCGAGTTTGAAACTACTCTGCCGCAGAGTCAGTTCGAGACGGATCTTTCTGTCAATACCGGTGAGATTTCCGTCAATGAAGACGCGATCGACCCTAATGAATTCTATTCAAAGGGAGAGCCGAACAAGCTCACGTTCAGGACGGATACCGGAGACATCGACGTTTATTTCGCAGAAGATTAATTAGCGACCAAAAGGGGTTGGGATTTTAGAGGCGATAATTGCGGAAACCGCAATCGGGAATATATAGGTTACAGGGAAGCAGAGAAGCAGAATCATGATAACAGCGACAGGCTTGCGCATGATGTAGGCGTACATCGCGGAAACCAGCATTGCAACGGCGAAGGCGCCGTCCATGCCCGCGATGAGCGCGAAGGTGTAGCCGAGCAGAGAGCCGCTGAAGATGATAGGGAATATGCTTCCGCCCCGCCATCCGAAGTTGATGCAGAAGCTGACGAGCGCCAGCTTGACGATAGCGGTTAGAATCATGACGGCGGGCGAGGTCTGCTGCCAGCCGGCGATAAGTTCTTCGAGCTGATGTTCACCTGAGAACATGCTGAGCGGCAGGAACGCGCCGGATACTGCGACGGCCGCGGCCGCGACAAATGAACAAATGAAATAGTGACCTGAAAGCTTACCTGCGGCAATGCGGGTAAGCTTTTCTACTGTCAGATAGAAAAGAGCGAAAACAATACCGAGGGCAATCAGAGGCAAAAGCCATTTCCACTGGTCGATTCCGATGGCGTGATGCGCGTCGAATCTCGGAAGACCCGCCGAGCGTCCAGTGAGCCTGCCGAGAAGCAGAAACGCAAGCATGCCGCCAAGGGCTCCGAAGCAGTAGATGACAATGCGTGTTCGCTTGCCCGCGAGCTTCTCCAGATAGTGTTCGGATTTGTCATCCGGTTCAAGATTTTGAGCGATGCCGAACAGAGGCGAGCCGAAGATTACGCCCAGCATTGCGGCAAACCCCGCTTCTGCGAGAGCGGTAATTTCTTCGTTTCTGTATTTGAGATTGGCTCCTGCCCAGTAGCAGAAACCGACGATCAGACCGGTCAGCCCCGCCTCAGGACCGAGGGCTCCGCCGAATATAAGAGGCAGGAACGCAGCGATTGCGATGTGATGGAGATTGCTGTAAGGATAGCGCCCGTCTTTTTTTACGCGGAACATGACCTCTTCCATGGTTTCAGGAAGAGGTCCGTAGTGCTTTTGCGTGAGGGCTATTAAAACTGCGCCGGTGAAGCAGACGATCAGATTGTAAATAAGCTTGCCCGCGGCAGGTCCTGCTGCGTCTGCCGACAGGCCGAAAGCCCCCGGGAGCGCAGTCCAAAGAAGACCGATCCCGACCTGCATTATCTGCAGCAGGCTCCAGACGATTCCGCCTCCGGCGAGTCCGATAAGAAAAGTAAACAGGCAGAGTGAGATATATTTTTTTATTCTGCCGTCCTTTGCCATGTTAACCCCAGAGTTCTTCTTCTGAAGGAACGTAGTTGTCCGGCATGAAGCGGGCGATTCGCGATACGTTCATCAGGTGAGTGTAGTTCAAGTTTTCCGAAATGGAGTTGTGTCCCCAGGATCCGCAGCCGAGAGTGTTGGTCGGATTCAGTCCGTTGTAATATGAACCGCCGGTGGAGTTGGAACTGCACTGGTTGATTACGAATCTTGAAACGCAGAGATTCTCTGCAACCTTCGCGATGTGCTCTTCGCTGTCGGAATGGAAAGAGACGCTGTGGCCTTTGCCGTCGCGCTCAAGATTTTCGGCGGCGATTCTTATGCCGTCATCAAGATCCTTGTACGCGTACGCGCTGATGACAGGAGCCATCTTTTCGCCGCCAAGAGAGTCCGTCGCGCCCGTGCCTTCGGCGACAGCCACAATGACCTTCGTATCAGCGGGTATTTCAAGTCCGGCCAGCTCAGCGACCTTCCGGCAATTCTGACCGACTGAGTGGCGGTTGGTTTTGCCGTCCTCGAAGAGGGCGCCTCTGATTCTTTCGAGACCGTCCTTGTCGCGGATGACGAATCCGCCGTTTGCCTCGAATTCTTTAAGAATGTCTTCAAAGTCAGCCTCAGGGCAGATGACGCTCTGCTCAGCGGAGCAGATGATGCCATTGTCATAGGAGCGACCCTTTATGATCTTCGGAACAGCTTCTTTGTAGTCGTATCCTTCATCTATTATGCACTGCACGTTGCCGGCGCCTACGCCAAGAGCCGGTCTTCCGGAGCTGTAAGCCGCGTTGACCATTCCGGCTCCGCCCGTGGCGACAACTACGTCAGCGCTTGAAATCAGATTTCTCGTGTTTTCTCTTGAGTGCTCGTCGAGAATCTGAATCAGATTCTCAGGGTAGCCAGCCTCAGCCAGAGCGGCGTTCATCATTTCGACCACCTTGGTGCTGCATTTAACCGACTTGTGGTGCGGCGTGATAATTATTGCGTTGCCGCACTTGAGGGCGAACATGGAATTGCTCATCGGTGTTACGATAGGGTTTGTGCAAGGCGTAATCGCCGCGACGACGCCCATTGGCTTGGCGACAGTCGTAATGCCGGTCTCTTCATTTGTTTCCAGAATGCCGCGTGACTTCTTGCCGCGGAGGTTGTTCCAGACTATGCCGGCCTTCTGCCTGTTCTTGGCGCACTTGTCCTCGACGTTGCCCATGCCGGTCTCTTCGACCGCGATTTCAGCGAAGTACTGCGCGTTTTCATACACGACTCTGCCGATTGTCTGAACCGCTTTGTCGACTTCTTCCTGGCTCATTTTCTCAAATTCCGCCTGGGCCTTGCGGGCTCTCTCTATGTAACCGTTTATGTATTCTTTGCTTTCCATTTCTGCCTCCTGCCAGTTGCCTCGAATTATCCCGGTTTATTCCCCTGAAAATCATTATACAAACACCAACAAACTGTTTCAAGTGCGAGCGGAAGCACAGACACCTGATTTGTGGAATATATTGACAATTATAGAATAAATCGGTATCATAATGTTGTGATGACAGTACTGATAATTAAAATAGTTGCAAGTTTAATAATGGGATTCTTCGCCGGACCGACTGCGGTTTATGTGTTCAATCACATGCCGGCAGCCTGGCTGTGTGAGTACGGTGAGGATCCGGCAAAAGATCCGCGCCTTGCGAAGGGCGAAAAGCGCATAAAGGAAAATCCGTGGCGATGGGTTTATTCGGCGTGTTTCATGTGCCTGTGCCTGAGGCTGTCGCTTATTGAGTACAGTGAAGGAAGGCTGAGCGTACAGCCGGAAGTCACGACCATGACGACACAGCTGGCTGCCGCGGGTCTGATTGCCTGCTGGATTCTCCTGATAATAGCGCTGGCGGATCTCAAGTTCATGATCATTCCGGATCAGTTCGTTCTGCTGCTTGCCCTCTCATCGATTGGCTTCGCGCCTCTTTGGCTGGCGGAAAAGGCTGAGATGGAAATGCAGGCCGGCCCGGACGGAGGCCTTTGGGCAAGCCTGGGAGGATTCTGGCAGCCGTTTCTCGGCATGGTGATCGGCGGAGGATTCATGCTGCTATGTGCGCTGGCAGGAAAACTCATCTTCAAGCAGAATGCCTTCGGGTTCGGAGATGTTAAACTTTGCGCGGCCATGGGACTTGTGCTGGGAATCAACGGCACGATCGCTGCTGTCGCGGCGGCGGTCATATTGAGCGGATTCGCGGCGGCGGCCGGACTGGCGACAGGCAGATACGGAAAGAAGGATCAGAAACCGCTCGGACCGTACCTGTGCGGATGCGCAATGGCTTACATCATAATCGCGATGCCGCTCATGTAGGGCGGCCATCATTTTATATAAGGGGCAGAGAGGAGAGATTAAAGATGAATATTCAGAAGTTTACTGCGCTGGCAGCGGAGGAGGTTTTAATGCGCCTGCGCGATGAGGGCGATGAGGCGGTTGATGTCCGTACGGCGGAGGTCATGAAGATGAACGATCAGACAATGTATGGACTGACGTTCCATACGGGTGACGATCCCGCGCCGACCTTTTATCTGAACGGCATGTACGAGCTTTACTCTGCCGGTGAGGACATGGATAGCCTCCTTAAACAGCTGGTGTGGGCGTACAGGGACGGCATGGTGAACGCGCCGGTTCCCGAAGAAGTTCCGGACATGGAGTTCGGCAGGGCAAAGAAGACCGCGGGGCTTCGTCTCGCCGGAAGACAATACAACAAAAAGTTTCTGAAAACCGTCCCGTTCAGGGATGTAGGAAATGGATACGTTCTCATATGCGACCTTCAGATCGACGCCTCCGACGGCGGTGTTTTCAGCACGGTCGTGACAAATCACATAGTCGAGGAATACGCTTACGACATGGATGAGCTCTTCGACTCCGCCCTTGAGAACGCGTGGAGATCCAATTCGGCAGCGCTGCATCCGGCGAGCAGGCTGATGGCATTCGCGGATGAACCGGAGCAAACAGATGATAAAGAGACGTGCTACGTACTGACGACTAACAGAGAAAGGTACGGAGCGGCGGCTCTTTTTTATCCCGGAACCCAGGCAATGATAGCGCACGTGCTCGACGAGGATTATCTGGCCATTCCGAGTTCGCTCCACGAGTTCATAATAATACGCGCGAGCCGGGTTCAGGACATGGCTCATCTGCAGAAGATGGTGTATGAGGCGAATCGCAGAATCGTGAGCCCGGAGGATGTGCTTTCGGATAATGTGCTGCGCTACAGCAAAGGCACCGGCAAGCTGGTAACGGTCTTATCCTGAGCGGCAGATAACGGTCTTGTCTTGAGCAAAGGAGATACTGTATAATAAACTATGTATGGAGAGAAACGTGCTTCTTACAATCGCATACGACGGCAGCACCTTTCACGGATGGCAAAAGCAGCCCGGCGAGAGGACCGTGCAGGGATATCTGGAGCAGACGATGACACGTCTTTTTGACAGGGAAATACTGCTCAGCGGAACCAGCCGGACCGATGCGGGCGTTCATGCATATGGTCAGAGAGCATCTTTTAAGGCGGACTTCGGAATCCCGACAGAGAAAATCGCGCTGGTTGTAAACAATGCTCTTTGCGCCAGAGAAGGAAGCGAAAGCGGGCGGGGAGGTTTTGCAAAAGCTCCGATCCGCATTGTTAAAGCCGAAGAGGTGCCGCTTGATTTTCATGCGCGCTTCAACAGCAAAGGCAAGAGGTACGTTTACCGCATCTGCGCTGGTATAAATGAGGCCCTCGCGGACAGCGGGCTTGCCGACGAGGCTCACAAATCGCTGGTGTTTGAACGCAATTACGTTTATCACATTGGCGAAAGACTTGATGTTTCCGCGATGAATGAAGCGGCGGGATACTTCGTGGGCGAGCACGACTTCAAGTCATTTGAAGCTTCAGGCGGAAATCCGAGGGAAACGACCGTACGCAGAATGTTCGCCGCAGGTGTGAATGAAACAGGCGCAGCTGGGGCGGCTGCGAAGGCTGGCAGTCTGCAGCGAATCGAGTTCACTATCGAAGGCGACGGGTTCCTCTACAACATGGTCCGCATAATGACAGGCACGCTTGTTGAAGTCGGACAGGGGAAGCGCAGACCGGAAGAAATGAAAGAAGTAATCGAAGCGGGCGACAGGCAGTCGGCAGGACATACAGCCCCGCCGGGCGG
>JAFRCM010000004.1 GCA_017404365.1 Bacillota bacterium | reverse complement strand
GGTGTCCTCACCGTTTTTCTTCATGACAGGAATCTGCTTTGACTTGACCTTCTGTTCATTCTTCATCTTCTCGACTGTCGCCAGGATCTCTCTTCTCTTGAGATCGTATTCCCTGACTCTGTCGATTCCGAAGTCGCCCTTTCCTCTGGACTCAACGGCCTTCTTTACTCCTTCGTAGTCTTCTCTTATTCTCCTGATGTCAAGCATTAGTAACCTCCGGGTTGTTTATTAAAAAAGATTCTTTCTGTACTTAACGTAAAGGTCTCTCATCTCCTCGACCTTCTCCTGCATTTCGATCTGCAGCTCTGATGCCTTTGCGTAATCTCCCGCTTCAAGAGCGTCGACTATGTGTGTCAGCAAACAGGTGTCCTCGAGGGTGTTCTTGCCGAGGTAGTTGCGCAGGCGTACGAACTTGCCCCAATAGTGACGGTCGTAGTCAACGCAGTCCTCATCCTTGTGCATCTTTCTGCAGTGACGCAGCAGCTCCATGGTCTCCGGCACGATTCTGCCCTGAAGCTCCATGGCCCACTGTCCGAGCACCGCTTCCTTGTATGATGTGAGAGCCATTTCGGTCATGACGTCATCCCTCTTGAATATCTCAAGCTTTTCAGGATACTTGTCAAAGGCGCACATGTTCTCCCACACAGTCCTCGGCACTTCGCCGAAGAACTTGATTCTCTCTTCCTCAGTGTAATCGTCGAAAACGTTCAGCTCGCTTCTGTAGACTCTGTCCTTTTCAAGATAGAAGTCCTCTTCGCCGTACTCCTTGGAGATGGATTTTTCCAGATCCTCAGGAGTCTTGCTGTGCTCGAGAGCCTCCTTTATTCCGTCCAGCATGGCCATGTATGACGCAGCCAGGACAAGGTAAGTGTTGCTCATCGGGTTAGGCGATCTCATCTCGAACCTTGTGGCCAGAGGGTTGTCGTTTTCTCTTACGAGTCCGATCAGAACTGTTCGGTTACGGGACGGAAGACGCGAGTTGTGACCGAGGGATGTGACCACGCAGACAGGCGCTTCATATCCCGGCTTCTGTCTGTTGAACGCGTCGTTTGTCGAGCTTACAAACGGATTGATTACATCGTAGTTCTTCAGAATACCCATGAGCGCTCCGAATCCTACAGGATTCAGGAACTGTTTGTCCGCGTCAGCCTGAGCCGGCGAGAGCAGGTTGACTCTCCTTCCGTCCTTCAGGTCTGCAGCAATGCCCATGTGAGTATGCTCGCCGCTTCCGGCAACGCCTTCTATAGGCTTTGCCATGAAGGTTACATCCAGTCCGTATCTTCTGAATATATCTCTTACAACATATTTGATGTGGTTCTCGTTATCCGCGGCCTGAACAGCTGTTGAATACTTCCAGTCGATCTCGAGCTGTTCCATTACGTGGTCGTAGCGTCCGGAGTTTCCGAACTTGGCCTTGACGCCGCCTACTTCCTTGTGGCCCATCTCAACTTCGAAGCCGTATCTGTTCAGTACCTGCAGGACTTCCTCAAGGGCCGTTCTTACAGGACCGGTCGTTCTCTTCCAGTACTGCTCTTTAAGCATCTGTGCCGTCGAAAGCTGCTCTCTGTCGGCGTCGTCATCGGGAGTCTTTACCCAGAACTCCAGCTCGGTAGCGGCCGTTACGTCCAGCCTCTCGATATCATCCACGCTGTCGATGTCCATGTACTTGAAGACGTATGGATTCTCTCGCAAAAGCTCCATGAGGTCCTCTTTGAAATTGAAAACGGCGTCACGGAGTATGACTCTGGAGCCTACTCTGTCCGACTCGTTGTGTATTAGGCTGGATGGAATGCGAAGCGTTCCGATCGGAAGACCCGTCTCCGGATCAGTGTAGTTGAAGTTGTAATCCACGAACCAGTTGACAGTTCTGTCAGGGATTATATCAACCTTTCCGTTGTTCAGATCCGCTATTTTCGGCAGCACAACAGAAGACCCGTCTGTCTGAACTCCGTTCTTAAGGAAACCTTCTATGTCCTTCAGGAATTCTTCGACCGGGATCTTTTCATCCGTGTCATTTCCCCCTACGTCGATACCTACAAGAGATATAAATTTAATCTCCGGGTGGGCCACTAGGGCCCCCCGGATTTCTTCTTCGCTGTGATTAGCTGCAGGTATGGTGTAGAGCATTCTGTCTAAATCAAATTCCAGCATGTTCTCCTATGTTACTTTCTTACCTTATTGCTTTCTTATATTTAATTGTTCGTCTTATTTAGCGAGTCTGTTCAGATACTTCTCAAGCTCGTCCATGTGCTTGCCGTACTCAGCCCAGTCGCCGTTTGCCAGCGCTTCCTGAGCCTCATCATACGCAGCCTGGGCCGCCTGAATCATCTCGTCCTTGGACAGTTCCGCAGGTGCGCCGGTGTTGCCGCCGCCCTGATTGCCGTTAGCGGCTTCCTCGCTGCCCTTGCTCTCGTGAGCGCTTCCTTCACCGAACATGGAGTTGAGGGCCTCAGCGAGAGTCGCTTCATAAGCGATGTCATCTCCGAATACTACGATAACTCTCTTGACTTCAGGAATACTGGAGTTCGTAGCTTCCAGATATACAGGCTCTACGTAGAGTATTGAGTCTTCGATAGGAATTACGAAGAGGTTTCCTCTGCTGTATGTGGATCCTGATGAATTCCACAGTGAGAATTCCTTCGAAATCTCTGTGTTCTGGTCTATCTGAGCCTCGACCTGCATAGGTCCGTAGACAATCTTGCTCTTAGGCATCTGGTAGAGAACCAGCTTACCATAATTCTCTCCGTCATTTCTTGCTACGAGAAGTCCCATCAGGTTCTTCTTGTCCTTAGGAGTGAACGGAATTGAGTTTACAAACTCTGCGCTCTGCTCGCCCGGCAGCTTCATGATGTAGTAGTTAGGCGTCATGGACTGCTCATCGATTCCGTAGATCTCACTCGCGATCTGCCACAGGTCCTCATTCTGGTAGAAGACCTTGACGTCGTTCATGTGGTATCTCTGGTAGATCTCAGCCTGAATGTTCAGGAGAGTTCCCGGATATCTGATGTGAGCCTTGAGTCCGTCCGGCATCTCGTCGAAGTCCTTGAAGAGCTTCGGATAAAGCTTCTGGAATGTCTGGGCTATAGGATCCGTTGAGTCTACTATGTAGTAGTTCGTCTCGCCTGTGTAGGAGTCGATGACTACCTTGATGGAGTTCCTTACATAGTCGACATCGGTTTCCTTGCTATACGGCTCGGAATACGGATATCTGTTGGTTGCTGTGTAAGCATCGATGATCCAGTAGAGATGTCCGTCGACTGTGATCATGTAAGGATCCTCGTCATAATCCAGATATGGCATGATTTCATGCACTCTGGCCGCGATGTTTCTGTTGATCAGAATCTTGGAATCTCTGTTGATGTTGCCGGATACCAGCATCTTGAGTGATTTCTCCCTTACGGAGAACATGAATCTTGTGAGCAGATTCATCTTGATTCCGTTGTCCGCCTTGTACTGGCAGTACTTGTTGCTGTTTCCGTCAGGATAGTCGAACTCATCCTCGTCCGTGTTTACAAGAACGTAGTCGTTCGTGCTCTCTCCGAAATAGATTTCCGGATCCGTGATCTGTACGTCTACAGCTGATTCCGGTGGGATATTCTGAATCAGCATATCAGGCTGACCGCTGGCGGTGATCTTATCTACTCTTGAAAGAGTCGCGCCGTAACCGTGTGTGTACTTCAGATGTCTGTTCAGCCAGGTGTTGCTGATTTTCTCTTCATTGATCTCTCTTGCCGAGAGGAATGTCTGAGTGTAATCGCCGTTAATTGTGTATCTGTCTACGTCAACGTCGTTGAAGTCGTAGTACTGTCTGATACTCTGCGTCTGGTTGTAGAACTTCTTCGCCGGAGCGTAGTCGTTTATTCTGATGTTTGAAATAGTCTCTTCATTGTTCGCGATGTCTTTGCTGGTCAAATCTTCAGTTGCCTTGAACGCCTTCATGTTTACACCGTCAAGACCGTACGCGTACTGAGTGTACTCGATGTTTCTCTCGAGGTATTTGCTTTCCTTGTTAATTTCGTCAGGCGATACAACGAAGTTCTGTACGAGAAGTCCAACGCCGGTTCCCAGAAGTCCGACAGCAATCATTATCGCCGGAATAAGTGCCGCAGGCTTGAACTTCTTCTTCGCGATACCGTAAGCCACTCCGATGGCCGCCAGGACTGACAGTCCGATGAGTATGCGGTACATCCAGAGAGTGATGTTGACGTCCGTAAATCCTGCGCCGTAAACCGCGCCGCCCATGGTGTTTCCAAAGAGCAGATCGAACTGCTTGAGCAGGAAGTATACGCCGATCATCAGGAAGAACAGTACGCCGACAACGATGAGCTGCTTTTCCGCGATGTGCAGAATCATCCTGACGTTTCTGTTGTCAACCTGACCGGTTTTTCTCTGCGGGCGCTTCTGCTGAGGACGTCCGCCGCCGAACATGTTGCCGAACATGCCGCCGCCCTGCTGGCCTCTGCCCTGCTGGCCGCCGCCGGTGAACTGCTTGGTGAATTTGCCAAACATGTCGTTGATTTCGCTGAATGGATTGTCGTCGATAGGACGTCCGCCTTCGCCGCCTGTGTATCTGTCTTCTTCGTATTCGTACTCGTCTTCAGTATCGTCGTACTCGTACTCTTCTTCAGGCTCTTCCTCTTCCTCCGGCTCAGTATTCTCTTCAACGGTCTCGAAGATTCTAGGTGTTCTCATCGAGAGCAATACTGAATAATATACGAATGTAAGAAGAGCAAAGGCAACAATCAGAAGTATGACTATCTGGTTGAGCTGCTCTATGAAGTTAAGCTTGAAGACATAGAAAGATATGTCTATGTTATATAGCGGATCCTTGATATCGAACTTGGTGCTGTGAGTAAACTGCAGTGTCTGGAACCACAGTCTTGTAACCGCGAAATATGTAGTTACCACGCCGAATGCTCCGGCGAGTCCCCACGTAATCAGGTTAAGCCTTTTGTTGTCCGGTATCTCGTCAGATTCAACCCTCTTCACGTATCCCTTCTTGATGAATTTGAGATACACGTATGCAAGGAACGTTACGACGATGAACGTCGGTATTCCTATCTTGAGCTGGGTGAACAGTTTGGTCAGGAATACTGACAGATATGTCAGATCCTTGAACCACATGAGATCAGTCAGCCAGTTAATCAGGAGCACAAAGATCAGCACAATCAGAAGTACAATAATGATTATGCCTTTTACTCCTATCTTTCTCTTCTTGCCGCCAGTATTGGTGTTAGTATTCTCCAATTCTTTTAACCTCCTTGTTTATGGCTATACTTCGTAGTCAATACCAGAAATGTGGTAATCCGGTTCGTCTCCGGTTATAAGATGAATGATTTTGTTCAGCTGATTGTCAATTGCTTCCGCAGCTGAGCTGTCCGGAGCAAGCCACTTGATGGCTATTCCTGCCAGCTCGATGACAAATATGATAATAAGGATGACGAGCAGCACTTTAAGCACAGTTCTGCCTGCGCCGCCCTTTTCCTTCTTCTTCTTAGGTTTTGCTTTTACTTCTTCAACTTCTTCTGCTGCTTCTGCAGGAGCCGGAGCTGCTTCGACTTCTTCAACAGGAGCCGGGGCCGGAGCGGCCTCTGCCTGTATCTGTCTCAGTTCTTCAGCTTCCTTCTCACCGTAATCACTGAAGCTGTCATCGGCTTCCTTGTCTACATCGACTCCCGTCATGACCATGGTGTCGCTGAGGCCCGGCTTGAGCCCTTCCTGAGCTACTTCGTCAGGTATTACCGTCGGTTCTTCTTTAGCTACAAAGCCTTCGATTACGTCTTCGACTGCTCCTGCCGACGGAGCTTCTTCAACGACCGGCTGCGCAACTTCAATTGCAGGCTCTGCTGCTTCAATTACCGGCTCCGCTGCTTCGATTACCGGCTCTGCTGCTTCGATTACAGGTTCCTCAACCTCTTCAGTCGCTTCGCCCGCGGCGAAATCCGCCATCGCCATCTGTGGTTCCGCGATGTCTGCTATCGCTTCGGGGGTAACGTCCTCAACAGCTGCCGCAGCGTGGTCTTCAAAAATGGCCGCGCCGAGTTCAGTCGCTGCTGCCGGCGCGGAGAGCGCCTCCAGCATTTCTTCAACTGTCTTGGTGTGCTCTATTTCATCTATTGAAGACAGAGTTTCCGCCTCGAGTTCTTCAGCCGGAATAACAGGCGCTGCCTTGAGTTCTTCCTTGCTGATTCTTCTTGTGTTCTCGAGACCTCTGATTACATCGTCCTTGTTTACTGTCTTTGTCTGGACCATCCCGGCCGCCTGGCCGATCATGGTTTCTCTGCCTGTTACCGGCTTTTCTCCCAGCAGTTCTTCAACTGTAGCAGGTACAGGTTCCGCAGGCTGTGCCGGTGCTTCAGGAGCCTTGCCCGAGATCGGATCAATGCCAAACTCGGCCAGGAACTGCGCCCTTGCCTTTGCCATGGTGCTGAGATCAGCCTGAGTTGCTCTGTGAGCGTCTATTCTGGCTGCTTCCTCTTTTGATACTTCTCTTGCTGCAGGTGCTGGCTGCGGCTTCGGAACGATTGTCGGTTTTTCAACCGCAGGAGCAGGTGCCGGTGCTGGTGCAGGCGCTGGTTCCGGAGCCTGCTGCGGCTTCGGAACGATTGTAGCTCTGTCAGCAACGGCTGCGTCCATTTCTACAGTCTTGAACATATCAGGTGTTATCTGAATTGTAGGTTCATCAACCGCCGGTCTTGCCGGAGCTGCAGGTGCTGGCGCTGCCGGTTCTTCATTGACCGTCTCACCTTTCAGTCCCGCTATGGCTGCCTTTATCTTTGCAGCTTCTTCTTCTCTCATCTTGGCTGTCTGCGCGAGAACTTTTCTTGCTTCCTCGGCAGCGGCTGCTGATTCAGCCTGAAGGCGCAGGTTCTCCTGCTTCCTGTTGAGGCTGTTTTTCAGTTCTTCCTCTTCCTGACGGCGTCTCTCTATTTCAGCGATTCTCTTTTCTTTTTCAGTTGCAGCCTGTCTGGCCTCCTGCTGGGCTCTGATCTTTTCCGCCCTCTGCTTAGCTATGAGCGCTGCTTCAGCCTCAAGTCTTGCCTTTTCCTCTGCTTCTCTCTTTCTTGCTTCTTCTTCAGCTGCGAGTCTTGCTTCTTCTTCAGCTGCGAGTCTTGCTTCTTCTTCAGCTCTTACGCGAGCCTCTTCCTCTGCCTGTGCTCTTGCCGCCGCTTCAGCTCTTTCTCTTTCTTCAGCCTTTGCTCTGGCCTCCTCTACGGCCTCTTTTGCCAGTCTGGCGTCTTCCGCTTTTCTGGCTTCCTCTTCGGCTGCGAGCTTGGCTGCCGCTTCTGCTTCGAGTCTTGTGGCTTCCTCTTCGGCTGCCGCGGCTTCCGCTGCCGCGATTCTGGCAGCCTCTTCCGCTCTGCGAACTTCAGCCTCCGCGAGTTCTCTCGCTTCGCGAGCCATTCTCTCTCTCTCTTCCTCTTCGGCTCTGATGCGGGCTTCTTCGGCCGCTCTCATCGCTTCTGCTGCCTTTGCCCTCTCTTCTTCTATCATTCTGCGGCGTGCTTCTTCTTCAGCTCTCGCCTGCTCGATTGCTCTTTCGTGAGCTTCTATTCTCTCAAGGACATCTGATTCAAACGCCTTAGGCTCATACGGCTTGTTGACTCCTTCTCTGTCAAGAAAAGCTTCCATTGAAGGATCTTCTGTTCTGGCTTCAAATCTCTCCTGCGCCGTCTTCTCAGCGATTTCCTTTTCTTTTTCTATAGGATTTCCGCCCTTGATTTTGTCGTATTCTCTGTTAAGTAACTGCTGGAACTCTTCGTTTTTTCTGCTGAAAGTGTAGAATTTGTCGATCTTGTCAGTTGCGCTTATCTCTTCGCCGGCAGGCTCCGCGAAAACCTCAGGCTCCGGTCTTGAAGGAATCAGGTCCTCCACGTTAAGAGCGTCGGCTTTCTCGTTGATCTCCGCCTTTACTGATTCAGGATATCCTTTTGTAAGTCTCTCCCTTATCTCAGCAGGATCAGCGCTCCAGTCGAAATCTATATCATCCGTCTTCTCGATGTTGTCTGTAGCCGGATACTCATTGACATTCCAATTGATTTCCTCAATGAAAGGCTTTCTTACCGGTTCAGGCTCAGCTTCAGGTTCCGGCGTTACTTCCGGCACCTCAGGCTCCTGAACAGGACTTGGCATCTCCGCTACAGGCGCGCCGCAAAAGCTGCAAAATCTCGATCCGTCCGCAATTTCTTTTCCGCACTTACTGCAATACATTTGTTAGTTCCTCCTCTAGTTTCTTTTCAGTTACTAGTTTTATTCTCTTATCAGCACATTCAGTTCTTCTGCTGTATATTTTCTTCCGCTTCTTCCAATGTTGTATCCCTGATGATACCTTGTCGCCTTGCGCGGCTGCTCTTCAGGCAGCTCCTGCTGCTGCTGCACAGGCTCCGGCTGAATCGGCTGGAATACCGTTTCCGGGTTCACCGTCTGAGCCGCCGTCTGTGGCTGCACCGCCGTTTGTGGCTGCAACGCAGGCTCTGGATAAGCGATCGGCGGCAGCGGCTCACGTTCAGGCTGTGCTGCAGGTTCTTCTTCAGCCTCCGCTTCAGGTTCAACTACGCTCATGGCGCTCAGCTCTCTGAACAGATCGTCCAGATCTATCTCATCATCGAGCTCTTCGATATCGCCTGTCTCGATGAAATCTTCCTCAGCTGCAGCGACGCCCGCCTCGGCTACGCTTACCGCGCTGGCGATTTCCTCTTCAACCTTCGCCAGCTGTCTGATCTCCTCCTCGAGAGCCGCCAGTCTGCGCTCATCAATTCCGTCAGACTGCTGCTTATCGAGCCGCTCAAACAGCTGATCCGTCTTTTCATTTATAGAATCGCCAAAGGTTCCAAGCCTGTCCCTGATGTCCTTTATCGCTCGCTTGTTCTCCTTAGCCTGACGTTTACTGCTGAATAAAGCCGCAATACAAATAACGCAAAGAACACAGAGAACGCCTGTCGCAATCATGGCGATTATCTCAATCATCGTCATGTACGGACTCCTCCGAACTCCTAATATATGTAGACATACTCATAGTTAGTAGCATTATACACCAAAAAAACAAGTGTTTCCACCTTTTTCCGCTACTTTCACACAGCAGCTTAAAGGAACAAAATGTGCTGTTTTTCGCAGCGATCAGCGACAAAAAACAGCACATGTTGGGGTTTTTGCATTAATTCCGGTAATCGGATGTCATACGCTTTTTTGTTTTTTTCTACAATTTCAGCGCTTTTTCTCTCTTTGACGCGGATGCTCTCATGAGCTTATCCATGGCAGCCGTCTCCGCGTCTTCGTCGCCGAAGCTTCTGGTTTCGATGACGCCCTTCTCAATTGCGAGGTCTACGAGCTGCTGTCCTTTTTCTGTGCGGACTATTAACTGGTTCCAGCCTTTGTCCACTTCCCATCCTTCGGAGCTTCTTGCTCCGCCTACAGACAGGTCGGAGAATTCAGCAGTCATGTCATCGCAGTATTTGCATGCGTTTCTGACGAGCGGAAGAACATCATCCAGGTCGACCTGGCGGTCATCCATGTCCATGCGGTGGAACTTGCTCGGGAGGATGTCCACGTGGCCGGCGTCACCGAGGTCCGCCATTCCCTTCCAGTCGAGACCCCATCCGCAGAACAGTCCGAACACCAGACCGATGTTGTCGGCGTGATTGTCGTTGTCCTCGTAAGGCTTTGCCTTCATCTTGGCGACGGCCAGGGCCTTGCAAGGCGTTCCGACTACTCCGATCTTCTTGTACTCATCAGCCGCGAGGGCTTCATTGAGAACAGCCAGAGTAGGCGGAATCTGGAAGCTTGATCCGCTGCAGCTTCTGACCTGAGCGGGATCCGTCACGAGACAGCCCGCAGGATCGAGAGTTCCGTCCTCCTCCGCAGCCTTTGAGAGAACCGCGGCGTCGATGAAACCTTCCGCGAGAGCGAACTCTACAAGAGCCGTCATTGTACCTCCGTGCTGGGCGTTCTTCCTGATTTCAGGATCGGCTGCTCTTGTCAGATACAGAGCTCTGAACGGTCCCAGCTCAGGGATGATCTCGCACCCGTCCTTGCCGTAGAGCTGCCTGCGCAGCGCGTCAAGATCCGCCGGCATTCTCGGGCAGAAGTACTTGCAGCGTCCTTCTGTCCTGTCGCAGTCGTAATCTACGAAGGTGCGTCCCTGATATGACTTCCAGTAAGGGCACATGCCCTGACAGGCGCCGCAGTTTGTGCATATGCCTGTGTCTACTACTTTTCTTTCCAGTTCTAATATGCTGTACATCACGCGCCTCCTTTCTACGTCAAAACGATCAGGAGTCCGTGAATTCTGATTTCCATACATTCCACTCCTTCAGGAACGTAATCAGACAGCGGAGCTGCCAGCTTGCACATGTGATCTTCATAGATAAACTGGTATCCGCCCTTCTTTTCTTCGATGAAGCCTTCCTCTATGAGGCTCTCCTCGATATCTTTGAACGTCATGTTCACAGGAACATCCGCTTCGTAGAAGGTCCTGCGAAGAGGGTGCGAGAATCTGCACTTCTGTTTCTTTACTTCAGCCATTACTTCGCCCCTCCTTCCTTTATGAATCTGTAACCTGTCATGAACACTTCCTTGTTCAGTTCCAGAGCTCCTCCGTGGAAGTTCTGTTCCAGAACCTTGAAGAAGTCGTCCGGTTCAAGCGGCATCTCGTCCAGTGCCGCCAGGGCTCCCATCATCAGTATGTTGGCCACCTTGGCGTTTCCGGCCTTGACCGCCATCTCCGTTGCAGGCAGCGGATAGCTTACGCTGCTGCGCGCGTTGATCTCCGCGTCTATGTCCTCTATTGAAGGATACTCGTCCTCGCCTATGAGAACTCCCAGCGGGTACGCCGGACGTGTGTCATATATTACCTTTGTGTTCGGATTTCCGTATACGCGGAGGATTCTGAGGGCCTCTACAGGTTCAAAGGCAACAACGACGTCGGCCTTTCCCTCAGGGATGAGAACGCCTCTCTCCACGTCATCGGATACTCTCAGGTGGCTCATTACCGAGCCGCCTCTCTGGGAAGCACCGTAGGTCTCTCCTACAGCTACCTTGTATCCCATTTCTACAAGGGCGGAGCCCATGAGGCCTGATGCCAGAATGTTTCCCTGTCCGCCTATTCCGCAGATAACTACGTTGGTCATCATCACTCATCGCCTCCTTCCACTTTGATCGCGCCTGACGGGCAAATGCTCGCGCAGGCTCCGCATCCTACGCATACGACTTCATCGATTGCAGCGCAGTTCTTCTCGAAATCCCAGATGTTGCCCGGGCATCCCCAGACTCTGCTGCAGTATCCGTCGCATCCGCAGTTCGATCCTCTGCATATGTCAGTGTCGACCCAGACTTTCTTCTTCTTTCTCGTCTTGGCCGCCAGGGTCGCGCAAGGCTGCTCCAGAATGAGCACCTTGAGGCCCTTCATCTGTATCAGCTCACAGATGAGATTCTTCGTCTCTTCAACATCGAACGGGTCGGCCTTCCAGACTCTGCATCCCAGCGATTCGCAGAGAGCCTGGATCGAGGCTTTCTCTGTTTCGTATCCCATGGCCGTCTGTCCCGTGCCCGGGTGCGGCTGGAATCCGGTCATTGCAGTAGCCGAATTATCCAGAACGATGTGGAGTATGTTCGCTTCGTTCATCTTGGCGTTTATGAGGCCCGGAACTACTGAATGGAAGAACGTCGAGTCACCGCAAAGGCTGACTACCGGCTGATCGAATCCGTAGTTGGTCAGCTGGCCGAGGCCTTCCGCCGCGCTTATTCCTGAACCCATGCAGCTCATGAAGTGATAGCCGTACTGGCCCGCTCTCTGACCTGCCATTGTGTAGCATCCGATGTCTCCCATTACTACGCCCTTGTGGCCTTCCATCCTCAGGGCCTGCTTCAGTATGAAGAAGGACGCTCTGTGAGGACAACCTGCGCAGAACGTAAGCTCTCTGGCAGGAATGTTGACGCCTTCGATTGCCGGGCAACCTTCGCCGCAGCACTCGCGCTTTTCTCCGAGGAACTCTCCTACAGCCTTGAATACTACTTCAGGATTCAGCTCGCCGATCTGTGGAATCAGGTCGGCTCTTCCCTGAATGTCTATGCTGAGCTTGGCTTTTCCTGCTATAGCTGAAATGTGCTCTTCGAGGAACGGATCAACCTCTTCCACTACGAGCACTTTTGACGCCTTTGAAAGGTGCTTGAGGATGAGTTTCTCAGGAAGCGGCCAGAGGCATCCCAGACTGAGTACGCCCACTTCCTCTTCCTTGCCGTATTCCTCCAGCGCCTCCTGCACGTACTTCATGCCGGTTCCGCCGGTGATGATCAGCTTGTCCGCGTCTTCCTTGCCCATGTAGTGATTGAACGGGCTCACTTCAAATGCTTCGCGCGCTCTTTCAAGTTTTTCGAGCAGGAAGCTGTGAAGCCAGTTGATTCCTACCATTCTGTCCCAGATGCCGATCGGCGTGAACGGTCTCTTTTCAGGAATTTCCCCGAGTGTGACGCTGCCTCTGCCGTGGCATATTCTGGTGGTTACTCTGATGAGCACCATCTGTTCCAGTTCTTCAGACAGCTCAAAAGCGTACGGAATCATGTCCTTTGTTTCCTGCACGCTTGCCGGTTCCAGCATTGGGATATTGGCCGAAACCGCCATGTGTCTTGAATCGAATTCGTTGGTGCTTGAGTGAGAATCCGGATCGTCGGAGCTGATAATTACCAGTCCTCCCTTGACGCCGCCCAGCGCTCCGCAGTGGATCGTGTCACTGTGGAACAGCAGTCCGTTCTGCTTTACTATGCAGATCGCTCTGCCGTTCGCGAAGGACGCGCCCATGCATGACTGCAGTGCCGTGGTCTCATTGGTCGACCACTCGGCACGGAAGCCCTGGTCTTCAGCGATGTGTCCCAGCATTCCGAGAACCTGGGACGATGGTGAGCCCGGATATGACGATGCGAAATGCACTCCGCCTTCCAGCGCTCCCCGGACAATTGCCTCATTACCCTGCATAAGGTAAGTCTTGCCCGGTTCATTCTTCGTTGTCATCCATTCCACGTTATTACCTTCACTTCCTTATTTATATAAGAGTTAATTATTACCTCATCTTGAATACGACGCCCAGTTCCTCTGCCTTTGCGCGGCACGCCGCGACGGATTCCCTCGAAATCGCGCCGGTCACCACCGACGTCGCGACATACGGAACGTACTTCTTAACATCCTCGATGTATTTGATCACCGCGTCGTATGATTTAAGTCCAAAGACAGGATGGCACAGTTCGTAATACTTCTGCGCGTCCGCCTCGTTCATGCTTACGGATACAGCGTCAATGACGCCTTTAAGATCCGGCGCAGTCGGTCTGCCCCAGATAAGATCCGCCAGTCCGTTTGTGTTGATTCTGATCTGCTTGCCGTACTTGGCTTTTATGTGGCGCGCCAGATCAAGAAGCTCCGGCAGTCTCTCAGTCGGCTCGCCGTAGCCGCAGAAAACCACCTCATCGTATCTGCTCACATCCCAGCTCTCGAGTTCCTTCTTCACTTCCTCGATGGTCGGATCTTCTTTCAGCACAAGACTGTCCGCGTCGCCCAGCGAATCAGTGAAATTCCTTATGCAGAACTCGCATGCATTGGGACATTTATTCGTGAGATTTATGTATAATCCACCAAAGTAATCGTAAACTATTGACATGTCGTAATTTTAGCACCTGCTCCTTCTATTATCAATATTCAGATAACTCCATATCCTCAAGAATCTTGTCGATTTCCTTCTCCTTATCGTAGATCATCAGATCTTTGTTGTGCCTGAAATACTCCTCGCATCCGTAACGTGACAGGAACATTGTTCCGTGATCGCTGACCGTAAGTCCGTTGGTGATCAGGAACAGCTCCTGACCGTCACCGAACGCCTCCTCGCAGAACCGGAACATGTTGGACAGCTCGCCGCGTACAGAGCGCGCGTCCTCTTTAAGGCCGCCCACGATGCGGTCGAAGTCCTTCTTTACTATTGCAAAAGCTTCCTGCCCGTTTTTCACATCGGCGATCTGATTCATCTGCCCGGTCAGTGCTTCGATCTCATCGATCATGATGGAGCACTCGTCCTGTGAGAGCGTCCCGGCTTTTCTTCCTCCGGAAAGCTCTTTCTCTTTTCCTGCGATCAGCTGCGCCATTACTTCGCAAGGGTCCTCCTCCATGGCTCTCTTTCTGAAAGTCTTCAGGCTCTGAAGCAGACTTTTGACCATGGCGTCTTTGTCCATGACCCGCTTCATTTCCGCCGAAGCCGCGTCCAGAATCAGACCTGTGAACGATACGCGCTCGTCGAATCCGGCCGCCTTTGCTCTTGCCATTATTTCGTCTGAGACCTCTCCCCTGAGAATTGCCTCAACCTGATAGTCCGATTTGTACTTGTTAAAAAGATCATAGTAGACAGCGAAACGCTTAGCTATTTTAGGATCCTGCACGTACTGTCTGACCAGCTTCTCGTCAACTTCAATGTCGTTGTGTTCATAGAGAATGATCATCTGCGAGAGATCGTCCCATCCTCTGGCGGTGACAAAAGTCTTCCCGTCTACAGTCGACTCGATGCTGTAGAAATCTTCAGGTCTGATTTCAAGATAAGTAATCACAGACGGATGGACGCCCGTATCTATGGCGTACTCCTTCCACACGCCGAAGTCAGGTTTGCAGTCTATGCGCTTGAGACGGTCCCAGGTAACGATATCAAACTCCCTTACCGACTGATTGTACTCCGGAGGATTGCCTGCCGTGACAACGATCCATCCTTCAGGCACGCTGTGGCGTCCGAAGACTTTATACTGCAGGAACTGAAGCATGATCGGCGTCAGGGTTTCGGATACGCAGTTGATTTCATCCAGAAATAGTATCCCCTCTCTGATTCCCGTTTCCTCCATGAGCTCATACACCGAGGCGATTATCTCGCTCATCGTGTACTCGGAAATGTCGAACTCCTGTCCCTGGTATACCTTGTGCTCGATAAACGGAAGACCCAGGGCCGACTGTCTCGTGTGATGAGTCATTGAATAAGTCAGAAGGCCGACTCCCATTTCAGAGGCAATCTGCTCCATGATCGCGGTCTTGCCGATTCCCGGAGGGCCCATCAGAAATACAGGCCTCTGCTTGTGGACGGGAATGATATAGTTTCCGTGTTCATCCTTTGTAAAGTAAGCCCTCATGGCGTTCTTTATCTGCTTTTTGGCTTCCTTGATGTTCATCTGAATTCTCCTGTTACAGTTCGTGACTTTGCAGTATGAGTTTTATCGCCCAGGCAGGCACATTGTAGTTGTTGTACTCGTCATCAACAAATACAAACGCCGTCTTGTAATCCGGCGGTTTTGACGGATATGTTCCGTACCCGTCGGTAAAATAGATCAGTCCTTTGAAGTCCGTGAACTCGCCTTCCTTTATCAGCCTGTCCACATACTCGAACACAGGTCTGAAGTCGGTGCCGCCGAATCCCTTGAGGACCATCTCCCTGAGGTAACGCTCCATCTCGAGCTTCGACGTGACCTTGACGTGCTCGTGTATCTCAGTATCGCACTGAACAATATGCAGGTTGACTTTGCGGAAGAAACTGTCCTCCTGCTGAAGTATATTATATGTCTTATCTATGAATTTCTGAACCAGTTCTCCCGAAACCGATCCTGACGTATCTATCGCTATGACGAAGTCCTTTATCCGCCTCGACTCCTTGTACTCCAGCGGCTCCACAAGGGGCATCCTGCCGTACAGCTTCAGACCGTAGGTGTAGAAGATGTAGTCGAAGTCCTCGTCGTTTACGGTCATCTCTTCTCCCATGACCGAGAACTTCCTGAGAAACGAAGCGTAGTCGTACTTCTCCCGGTTTGACTCTCTCAGATTCTGGAGCATGTCGCCCGCGGTATCTCCCTGCTTTTTGGCGAAGCTTTCCAGCTCCATCATCATCATTTCGGATATGTCACGCCACTTTTCTTTTTTATCTTTTACGCCGCCTTCTTCGCTCTCGCCCGACCCGAATGCAAGCTCTCCGTCTTTGTCTTCCTCATCGATATATGAATCACCCGCGCCGTATGTTTTTATTACTGAACGCGCATCGGAATCTTTGTACCACTTGCTGTGGTCGTCAGCCCTGAAGCATTCTTCCAGTTCACCGATTTCATTTTCGGGCAGCTGTTCTTTCAGGAAAAACCTGTAGAGTTTTTCGGCCGTGATTGTCCCCGCCCTGGTCCTGAGCCGATCAAGCCACCTGCTTTTCAGCGCGCCGGTTTCCTGACATATGCTGCCCATCTGCATGGCGTCGATGACGTTCTCCGCCGCGATGTCGCAGGCCAGATCCCAAAGCTTTCTGTCCTGCGGCGTCTCGTCCGGGATGTGCCTGAACACGCAGTGAAAAACCATGTGCAGGTACATGCGCGCCGGTATGTTCCTGCCCTCTCTGTACATGCGTATCACATGCTCCGGATCGAACCATATGCTCTGCCCGTCTACCGCAAAGCTTCCGCGGTATTCCCTGAGATCAAGACTGCACAGGGCAACATCCATGAACCGCAGATGCAAAAGCAGCGTGCGGCGCGAGAGCTCCATTATCTCGAGCGCGACGTCCATCTTATTCTTTTGTGCCGCTTTATTATTATCCATTTCAGAGTCTGATCCACATGGCCGGGCGCACGCCGAATCCATGCTGTTCATTAAGACAACCGTAAGTGTTTATCATTCCGTCGCCGCGCACAAAGGCATTGAAACACCCGCCCTTGTAACCCGGGGAGCGCAGGCGCCAGGCCGCGGCTTTTGCTCCTGCCTTCGCATGAGGAGTCGCGAAGGCGATTCTCTCTTCATCGCACGCGTAATACTCGCGCGCCTCCTCCATGCTCAGCAGAAAAATACTGTCTTCCGTATCCGGCCCCGCGTCCGTTTCATAAAGATAGTTTTTGCTGTTTCTTATCCGTCCGCAGATGATTCTCCCGCGCTCTTCATCTGAGAACGCCTCTTCCAAAAAGTCCTCGTTCAGCCACTTCCTGAGGGAACACCTCTCCCATGTCATGGCGCCCCACTCGTTGTTGTACTGCATGAACTCAATGACATTTCGGCTTATGACCAGCGCTCTGTCCTCAATAATATCGAGAACCTGCCACGTCATGTCTTCTTTCCGGCCGTCCTCATGAAAGCAGTAGCTTCCCATGGCTATCTCCTTCCCCGCCGAATGCTTCTCGGCAGGCAGAGGCTCTCTCAGTTCGAACTCCAGATCTATCTGATCCGAATCAGCCGCGTCGATGAATTCGTCATCAAAAAGACTGCTTTTGTATTCTACCAGCCAGGCGCGAAGCTGCATGCAGTTTTCGTCGACAGCTCTAAGGATGAGTCTGTCGACTACGTCGAGAAAAGCGTAGCTCCGCTTGATGCTTCTGTCGATGCTTCTTTCGACATAGTCCTTTCTCACCGCGAGGTAATTGCGCATCCAGGACACGTTATCTTCCCAGAAGATCATCTCCTCCACACTTCTCTTGTGGTGAATCAGATATTCCCTGATCCACTCTTCATCGGAAGCGCGCATCTCCTCCGCGTCAGGATTTCTGCCGAGCCAGCTCTCGACCCGGGGGTCTGTATTTATTGTTATCTTGTGAAATACAGGTCTGTTTTTCATGTTGCAAAGTCCGGATATCTGCCGGGCTTATTCAATGGAGATAACCGTGTAGTCTTTTGCCTCTACCGCTTCCTTCAGCACGTCATCAGCGACATCCGCGCCAAGTGTTACCACAGCCTTGTTCTGCTCGTGGCTGACGTCCGCGCCCTCAACTCCGTCGATGGCCTCAAGAGCCTTCTTCACTGTCGCTTCGCAGTGCACGCACATCATTCCTTCAATGTTCATTGTCTTTTCCATTTGTTTTTCCTCCGTCTCTGTTAAATCTGTTTCTCTGTATGTCTCTGTATCTTTAACGGCAGCTGCCGCCGTTTTTGCCTTTCTCATTTTGTCACGTCTTGTGCTGTGCACATCGAACAGGTTCAGCCTGAGCGCGTTCATGCATACGCAGAAACTGGAAAGGCTCATTGCCGCCGCGCCCAGCATCGGGTTCATCGTCCATCCCGTCAGGTGAACGTATGCCCCGGCCGCGACCGGTATGAGCGCCACGTTGTATATGAACGCCCAGAACAGATTCTCGTGTATGTTGCGCAGCGTCGCCCTGCTCAGGCGAATAGCCGCAGGCACTTCGGTGAGTCTGCTGTTCATGAGCACCACGTCGGCCGCGTCAATGGCCACGTCTGTACCGGCGCCTATGGCCATGCCCACATCCGCTCTGGTCAGCGCCGGCGCGTCGTTGATGCCGTCGCCTACCATGGCCACTTTTCCGCGCTTTCCGAGCTTTCTTATCACGCTGTCCTTGCCGTCAGGCTTGACCCCTGCTATTACTTCATCCACTCCGGCCTGCGCCCCTATGGCGCGCGCGGTCAGTTCGTTGTCGCCGGTCAGCATGATCACGTGGATTCCCATGTTCCGCAGCTGGCGCACAGCTTCCGGACTGTCATCTCTTATCGTATCCGCGACAGCGATTATGCCGAGGAATTTTCCTTCCGCCGAATCACCCGGCTCGCGCTCAGAGAAGTAGAGGCATGTCTTTCCTTCCTCCGCAAGTCTCTCGGCACGCGCTCTGTACTCGTCGCCTACAGCAGCTGACCCGCTTACAAATTCCAGGTTGCCGCCGGTGAGTTCTGCCCCTTCCAGTCTGCCCGTCAGGCCATTTCCCGGAGCCGCTTCAAAGTCCGTGACATCCGCGGGCTCCATTGCCTTTGCTTTGGCTGCTTCCGTAACTGCAACCGCCAGAGGATGTTCGCTCCTGCTCTCGAGCGCAAAGGCCTTCTCCAGCAGTTCATCTGCCGTTACGCCCTCCGCCGGCAGTATGTCCGTGACCTGCGGACGCCCTTCTGTTATCGTCCCGGTCTTGTCCAGAACGACTGTCGCGACTCTGCCGGTCTCCTCCTGTGACTGAGCCGTCTTGAACAGGATTCCGTTCTTCGCGCCGACTCCGTTGCCGACCATTATCGCCACAGGCGTCGCCAGACCGAGAGCGCACGGACAGCTTATTACGAGCACTGAAATGCCGCGCGCAAGAGCGTAGCCGGCGTCTGCCCCGGCGATCAGCCAGATAATGATTACTATCAGGGCGATTACCAGCACAGCAGGTACGAACACGCCTGAAACTTTGTCGGCGATTCTGGCAATAGGCGCCTTGGTCGCCGCGGCGTCGCTGACCATTCTGATTATCTGCGACAGAGTCGTATCCTCACCGACGCGGGTTGCCTTTGCGCGGATGTAACCTGACTGATTAAGCGTCGCGGCTGAGATCTGATCGCCCGGTTCCTTGTCTACAGGAATGCTCTCTCCTGTTAGCGCCGCCTCGTTTACGGCTGTTGTCCCCTCGATTATAACACCGTCCACAGGCACATTTTCGCCCGGTTTTACTATGAAAATATCGCCCGCGCGGACATCGTCTACCGGCACGGTTTTCTCCGCGCCGTCCTCGAAGAGTGTAACCGTCTTCGGCGCCAGTTTCATAAGACTCTTAAGGGCGTCGGTCGTCCTGCCCTTTGACATGGCTTCGAGGGTTTTGCCGATGGTTATGAGAGTGACGATCATGGCGGCCGTCTCGAAGTAGAAGTCACTGTTTCCGCGAATCAGCGCCACCGTGCTCCATGCAAAAGCAACAGCGGAGCCCATGGCCACCAGAGTGTCCATGTTCGGCGCGCGGTTTGCCAGAGATCTGAAACCGCTGGTGAAGAACTGTCTGTTGATGAACATGACAATGAGAGCCAGAGCCATCTGGATCAGGCCGTTCACCATCATGTTTTCTTCGACAAGTCCGGGAACCGGAAGGCCCAGCATGTGATGTCCCATTGAAAAATACATTAGCACAACAAGAAAACACACGGACGTGATAAGCCTCTTCTTAAGCTTAGGTGTTTCCCTGTCCTTCAGAAGCTCCTCGTCGGAGACTTTTATCCTCGCCCCGTAGCCGGCCTTTTCGACCGCATTTATTATTTCCTCCGCGCTCGCTGTCCCTTCGACGCCCATGGAGTTCGTCAGCAGGCTGACCGAGCACGTCTCCACGCCCGGAACGCCTGACACCGCCTTTTCAACTCTGGCCTGACACGCGGCGCAGCTCATTCCTGTAATTGAATACTGTTCCATTATTATTATGCCTTAAAAATTATGTCCTTGCTTCACTTCATGAGCTTCTGCAGCACGCCCAGAAGCTCGTCTACTGTCTCGTCATTCCCCGCTCTTACATCATCGATCACACAGCTTTTGATGTGATTCGACATGAGCACCCGATTGAAACTCGAAAGAGCCGCGCTTGCGGCGGCGCTCTGGTTCAGAATGTCAGGACAGTACGCGCCTTCCTCTACCATTCTCTTCAGGCCTCTGATCTGGCCTTCAATGCGG
>JAFRCM010000043.1 GCA_017404365.1 Bacillota bacterium | reverse complement strand
TAGTCATCGATGATCATGGCCGTTCCGTGGGACCATACGCTGTACACCAGCATGAGATTTGCGAAACCCACAGGTTCCTCATCTTCTTCGAACATGATAAATCTTATGTGGTCCTTCTTCTTAAGTCCCTGAAGGAATATCTCGCGGAACTCGCCGTCGCTTATCCGATGAGCGTCGTTCCAGACATCTCCCTCTCTTATTTCCTCACGCATGAAGGCCCTGTTCATCTCAACCCATACTGTGCAGTCTCTCTCGTTGCACTCTCTGTACTCAAACATTGCTTCCCTCTTTCATATCTTTCTCGTGGCCTTCCTCAGCCACCCTCTCTCCTCTTCATTCAGAAGCGGAGAAATCTTTTCATAAACAACTTCGTGATAACGGTTCAGATAATCTATCTCGTCAGGCTGCATCTGTTCCGGCACGATGCCTTCAAGATCGAACGGCACCATAGTCACCGGCTCAAACTCCATGAACTGTCCGTATTCCGTCTCCTCACCGCAAAGGCAGAGGATCAGGTTTTCATGCCGTATGCCGAACTCGCCGTCTTCGTAATATCCCGGTTCGTCAGATGACAGCATGCCCTCTTCAAAAGGCGGCATCGGCGGAACCAGGTCAGTGCCGTCCCAGTATATCTCGTTCGGATCCTCGTGAACGTTCAGGAAGTGTCCCACGCCGTGGCCGGTGCTGTGTCTGTAATCAAGGCCCATCTCCCAGAGCGGCTCGTGGGCCAGATAATCCAGGTTCTCACCGCTCAGGCCTTTCGGAAACTTAGCCCTGGCGAGATTTATGTGTCCGCGGAGAACCGCTGTGAACATTGTCCTTTCCTTTTCCGTCAGCGGACCGAGTACAATGGTTCTTGTTACATCTGTCGTTCCGTCCATGTACTGCCCGCCCGAATCGACAAGGACCATTCCTTTCGGTTCCATCTTCGCGCAGCTCTCAGGTGTGGCGCTGTAGTGCACAATCGCGCCGTGAGGTCCGTACCCTACAATGGCTTCGAAGCTGTCACCCATGAACAGCTCCTGCTCTGCCCGGAACTCATGGAGCCTTTCCGCCGCCGAGAGCTCGTCAATATCGATGGTTCCGATGTTCGTCTTAAGCCAGTACAGAAATCTGCACATTGCCGCTCCGTCCTTCAGATGAGCGGAGCGTATTCCCATCATCTCAACCGGATTCTTGACAGCCTTTCTCTGCATGACCGGGCTGTCGTGGGCGATGACCTTCACCGCCTTTGGAAGTGACTGAAGTATACGCTCGCTGCAGGTTTCCCTGTCGAGCATCACTGAATCTGCCTCAACGGTCTCTATATCTTCGTAAAAACGCTCATATTGAATGAGCTCTATTTCGTCCTCCCTCAGCGTCTCCTCCAGCTCCGGTGTGAATGCGGACTTATCCGCGTATAAACGCATTTCGGATGCCGTGAGCAATGCAAAGGCAAAGAATACCGGATTGCAGTCCACATCGCTACCGCGCAGATTCGTCAGCCAGGCTATGTCGCTGAGGCTCGAAAGTATCAGAGCCTGCGCTCCTGCCTTTGCCATGTCGCCGCGGATAGTCTCTATTTTTTCCGTTCTGGAAACGCCGGCGTACTCAAGCGGATACTCGAAGGCAGGATTGAATACCAGTTCCGGGCGGTCAGACCAGATATCGCCGACCAAATCCTCATCAGTCACCAGTTCAGGCTTCAGCCCGGCGATGTCGCCGCGCAGCTTTTCCGCCCAGGCGCCGCTCACCAGACGCCCGTCCACACAGATTCTGCATCCCTCAGACAGCCTTTGCGTGAGAAACTCATGAATCTGTATTGAATCCGGCATGCGCATTTTGTACAGGGTTACCCCACTCCCTTCAAGCTCATCCGCAGCCTGAAGAAAGTAGCGGCTGTCCGTCCACAGGCCTGCCTCTTCGGCCGTAATTACGGCAGTTCCCGCAGATCCTGTAAACCCTGTTATGAATTCTCTTGTTTTATAGTAATCGCTTATGTACTCCGACATGTGCGGGTCGCCGGTCGGCAATATGCAGGCGTCTATTGCCTTTGCGTCCATGACCTCACGCAGTGCCGCTAATCTGTCGGGTACTGAACAGCTTGCTGTGATCTTGTCCATTAAAACCTCCGCTGCTGATTCTCACAGGCCGTTAGTGATTTATAACTTTAATATTATAACACATAATCCGTTGAGTAGATGATGCATGTGGTACAATATATCCAAAGATGTCAATAAGGAGGTAGAGTCATGTCCATTAAAGCAGCATACATGGTTCCTCATCCGCCGATGATCGTTCCTGCCATAGGCAAAGGCAGCGAAGCCCAGATAGAGGAAACCACCAGATCATACGAACAGGCTGCGTCTGAAATCGCGGAGCAGAGGCCTGAGACTATAATAATTACAACACCCCACTCCGTAATGTACGCAGACTACTTCCACATCTCTCCGGGCAAAGGCGCCAAAGGGTCATTTTCCGGTTTCGGCGCGCCTCAGGAGCAGTTCGGAGTCACCTATGATACCGAACTGGTCGGGGAAATATGCGGCATAGCCGATTCTCAGGAATTTCCCGCGGGAACTCTCGGCGAGCGTGACAGCGCGCTCGACCACGCGGTTATGGTTCCTCTGTGGTTTATTGAGAAGGCCTATGATCGCCTGGGGATCGAAAAAGACTACAGAATCGTGAGAATCGGTCTGTCGGCTCTGCCGCTGACAGATCACTACAGGCTCGGCCAGATAATAAAAAAAGCGGTCGAAAACACCGGACGAAGCGCTGTCATCGTAGCAAGCGGAGATCTTTCGCACAAACTGCAGGAATACGGACCATACGGTTTCGCCAAGGAAGGTTCCGAGTACGACGCGCGCATCATGGATGTATGCGGCCGCGGTGCTTTTGGCGAGCTGTTTGACTTCAGCGAGAGCTTCTGCGAAAACGCCGCCGAGTGCGGCCACCGTTCCTTTGTGATCATGGCCGGCGCGTTCGACGGAGAGGATGTCGAAGCCAAAGCCCTTTCCCACCAGGATGTTACAGGCGTGGGCTACGGCATTTGCACCTTCTACCCTAAGGGTGAAGATGAAAGCCGCAGATTCCTGGATAAATACCTTGAGAGGATGGAAGCAGAGGCCGCGCAGAGGCGCAGCCAGTCAGACGCTTATGTTCAGCTGGCTCGCAAATCCCTTGAAAGCTACATTCTGAAGAGGAAACGCATCACCGTTCCCGATGATGTTCCTGAGGAGATGCTAAGCACCCGTGCCGGTGCCTTTGTATCAATACATAAAAACGGGGCTCTCAGAGGCTGCATAGGCACAATCGGGCCTACGACAGACTGTGTGGCTCAGGAGATAATAAACAACGCGATCAGCGCTTCTACCGCAGACCCGCGTTTCCCGGCAATCGGGCCGGATGAGCTCCAGTGGCTTGAAATAAACGTGGATGTGCTCGGAGAACCTGAAGATATTGAATCTGAAGACGAGCTGGATGTGAAGAAGTACGGCGTCATCGTCAGCAGCGTCGGCAAGCGGGGTCTGCTGCTTCCGGACCTTGAAGGCGTCGATACCGTTGAGCAGCAGATCGAGATCGCGAAGCAGAAAGCCGGGATACACCGTTTCGAATCTGTTAAACTCCAGCGTTTCGAGGTGATAAGACATGTCTAAGGCTGTTTGTGATGTCTGCTTCAGACACTGCGTCATACCTGAAGGGGCTGCAGGCTTCTGCGGCGGACGCGTATGCAAAGACGGCAAAGTCATCGCGGGAAACTACGGACGCGTGACGTCCCTGGCCATCGATCCTATCGAAAAGAAACCGCTGGCGCGGTTTAATCCGGGAAGTCTTATCCTGTCCGTCGGAAGCTACGGCTGCAATCTCAGGTGTCCCTTCTGTCAGAACAACTCGATTTCATGGTCCGATGAAGCCATGCGTCTTTCAGGCCGGGCAGAATACATCAGTCCGGATACTTTGGCGGATATAGCAAAGAGCTACGAAAAGCGAGGAAACATAGGCGTTGCTTTCACCTACAACGAGCCGCTCATAGGATATGAGTTTGTTCTCGATACGGCCAGAGCAGTTCGCGAACGCGGCATGAAGAACGTAATGGTGACAAACGGTACGGCTGAACTGCCAGTACTGAAAGAACTCCTGCCCTATATTGACGCCATGAACATAGACCTCAAGGGGTTTACAGAACACTATTACCGTGATGTTCTTGGCGGCAGTCTCAGACAGGTGCTTGATTTCATAGAAGAAGCCGCTTCAGGCTGCCATGTGGAACTGACAACCCTGATAATACCGAAGGAAAATGACAGTAAAAAAGAGATGCTCGAGCTCTCGTCATGGATTGCCTCCCTTCCGGGCGGCAAATCCATCCCTCTGCACATCTCCCGTTTCTTTCCACAGTTTCACATGACCGACAGAGACGCAACTGACGTCTCACACATCTACATGCTCGCTGAAACAGCCCGTGAAAAGCTCAAATACGTTTATACCGGCAACTACTGACCGTCACTCCTTCGGTGATTTGAAAGACATGTATATCATCGCAAATGCCAGAATTACAAGAAGAACGACTCTCCCTTTGTGCTCGACTTCAATCATCCCGAACAGCATGAGAACCACGAAAAAGAGAACTCCAAGAGCGGCGACAAAACTGAAATAATGCAAAAAGTTTTTCTTTAGGTTCTTCATCGTCTGGCTGTCCTTTCTACAAATATACTTCAACTATCATCGCCAGAACAAAAAGGACGCAGGCGACGCCCATCACCAGGACCATTCTGCGTGCCCTGACCTTGTTCTGTTCTTTTCGTTCATCATTGTTGAGCCGGTTCTCTCTGCCGTATCCGGACATGGTAATTCTCCTATTGAAGTTCGTCATTAAGGGCGAAGACAGCAAACACTTTTCTCATGATTTGTTTCTCCCGGTCTCTATTCTATTGCCGCGCCTTCTCCGCCGTCTTCTTCCCAGAGCGCGTCGTTGAGCACCTTCCACATCTCTCCGTATCCCTCCGAAGCCGGAGTGACAGGTTTCGGTATGGTGTTCTCCATGTTTATCTTGATTTTACCATCTTTGGACATTAGTATCACACGGTTTCCAAGCACAAGCGCTTCCTGAATGTTGTGCGTTATGAAAATGACCGTGGCGTTTTCTTTCTCCTTGATCCTGATGAGCTCGCCCTGAAGCTTGTTTCTCGTCATCGCGTCAAGAGCCGCAAAAGGCTCATCCATCAGTATGATCTTAGGATTGAGCGCAAGTCCTTTGGCAATTGCGACTCTCTGCTTCATTCCGCCTGAAAGCTGATGAGGATACAGATCGCCTTTGCCCTTAAGGCCCACGAGCTCAAGATGCTTTTCAGCGATTCTGTCGAGTTCGTCCTTGTCGCTGATTCCGTTTATCTTCAATGGATACTGTATGTTCTTCTTAACGGTTTTCCAAGGGAACAGCTGCTCAAATGTCTGGAATATCATCATCCTGTCTATTCCGGGATCAGACACTGGTTTTCCTTCTACGCAGATTTCCCCCTCATAGTCTTCAAACCCTGCTATGCATCTGATCAGGGTTGTCTTACCGCAGCCCGAAGGTCCCAGAATCGTAAGAAAATCACCCTCGTTTACAACAAGATCGAGATGACTAAGAATGTCTCTTGAATTCGGTCCGTCATGATAGTTCTTGACAAGGTCCTTTACCTCAAGGAGAGGGGCCTTTGCATTATCTGTCACTGTACCATCCCCCACTTCCTTACTGTATGATTCTCAACGGTTCTGAAAATACCGTATTCCACAATAACACCTATGATGATTATTACGATCAGCGCCGCGAACACGCCGGCCATGTCCATGAAGTTTCTCCTCATCATGATGTACCAGCCAATGCCTGCGCCCGAACTGGTCGTACCGAATATCATCTCAACGCTTATCAGACCTCTCCATGCTCTTGCCCAGCCTACTCTCATGCCCGACAGGACGCTTGAGAACGCCGCGGGCAGGTATACGCCTGTTACGAGTTTCAACCCCCTGAGTCCTATGTTCATGCCGCTCTCGACATACATCTTAGGTATGGACTTAAAACCGTCCATTATGCTCCTCGACATCGGCCAGATGATGGAGTGCACAACAATGAAGATGATGGTAACTTCACCTATGCCGAACCAGCAGATCGCAAGCGGAAGCAGCGCTACGCCGGGCAGGAGGTCGCAAATGGACACTATGAGGTTGTAGATCGCGTGGAAATGCTTGCTCACGACCGCAAGGCTTGAGAAAATAAAAGCCAGGCCTATGCCGATGGCAAGGCCCTTGGCTATGAGCAGAAGCGAGTGTCCGGTATAGCTGAGCATGTCGTTCTTTGTAAAAGCAGTTACGAAGCTCTCTCCTATTTCACCGACTGCCGGAAACGCCGTCGGACTGAACACCCGCATCTTATATACTACATACCACGCCGCAATAAAACATATGATGAATATGATCTGATCGCGTATTTCACTGCGCGTTTCGTTTCTCATATTGAATGCTAGTTCCCTTCTACGCCTTCATAAACGAGCTGACTGATGTCGTCAAACTGGACATCTTCCAGGAATCCTTCTTCGGTCATGAACTTGGCCATTGTTGATACGCCTGTCAGGTTCGTTGAATATGAACATGCAGGATCGTTCAGCCACTCAAGATATGTAGCCGCATCCACGTCTTCATCTGCGCAGAGCATCTCTGCCGCTGCTTCAGGAT
>JAFRCM010000042.1 GCA_017404365.1 Bacillota bacterium | reverse complement strand
GCTTCTTCGGCTTTTTCCGCCTTTGCCTTCTCCTCCTCCAGCTTCTTCTCAAGCTCAGGAAGCTTGCCGTACTTGAGCTCTGCCAGTTTCTCCAGATCGTATTTTCTCTCCGCTTCCTCTATTTCGTGGCGCAGATCATCAAGCTGCTGCTTGGCCTCCTTGACCTCGGCGATCGCGTTCTTTTCGTTTTCCCACTGGGCGCGCAGAGCGTTGTCCTGATCCTTCAGTTCGGCCAGTTCCGCTTCAAGCGCTTCGAGTCTGTTCTTTGAGGCCTTGTCTGTCTCTTTGCTCAGGGCCTGCTTTTCTATTTCGAGTTGCATGATCTTACGCGAAATCTGATCGAGCTCTTCAGGCATGCTGTCTATTTCGGTCCTGATTCTGGCCGCCGCTTCATCCATCAGGTCGATGGCTTTGTCCGGCAGGAATCTGTCAGTTATATAGCGGTCCGAAAGTGTCGCGCACGCGATCAGCGCACTGTCAGTGATTCTTACGCCGTGGTGTATCTCGAATCTCTCCTTGAGACCTCTGAGTATTGAAATCGTATCTTCGACAGTCGGCTGGTCGACCATTACCTTCTGGAATCTTCTCTCCAGAGCGGCGTCTTTCTCGATGTACTTGCGGTACTCGTCGAGAGTGGTCGCGCCGATGCAGTGCAGCTCGCCTCTCGCAAGTTTAGGCTTCAGCAGGTTGCCTGCGTCCATGGCGCCTTCTGTCTTGCCTGCTCCAACTATGTTGTGCAGCTCATCTATAAACAGCAGGATATGCCCGTCGGATTTTTCGATCTCATTCAGAACAGCCTTGAGTCTCTCTTCAAATTCTCCCCTGAACTTTGCGCCTGCAATCAGCGCGCCCATGTCGAGAGCGAAAATAGTCTTGTCCTTGAGTCCTTCCGGAACGTCGCCGTTGAGAATTCTCTGGGCGAGTCCCTCTACGACCGCGGTCTTGCCGACGCCCGGCTCACCAATGAGAACCGGGTTGTTCTTTGTTCTTCTCGAGAGTATCTGTATTGTGTGTCTTATCTCAGCGTCACGGCCGATTACCGGATCGAGCTTACCGTCTCTGGCCATCTCAACGAGGTCTCTGCCGTACTTGTTCAGCGCGTCGTAATTCTCCTCAGGATTCTGGCTTGTGACCCTCTGGTTTCCGCGCACCTGATTCAGCGCGTTAAGAAAACAGTCCTTGCTCATGCCGTATCTTCTGAAGATCTCAGCGCTCGGAGTGTTTCTCTCATCAAGCAGCGCCATGTAAAGGTGTTCGACGCTGACATACTCATCCTTGAACTTTTCCGCCTTCTTCTCAGCGTCGACCAGAAGCTGCTGGAGACGTCTCGTCGAATACATCTGGTCCGCGCTTCCGCTTACTCTAGGTATTTTATCCAGCTCCGCCTGAACGGAACCTATGATTTCGCCTACGTTGACCTTGGCGTAAGCCAGCAGTTTCGGAATAAGTCCGTCTTTCTGCTGCAGCAGAGCCATGTGAAGATGTTCGCCATCCACCTGCTGGTGTCCTTCTTCAACGGCGATATTCTGGCAATCTATGATTGCCTCCTGTGCTTTCTGTGTGTATTTTTCGATATTCATAACATCAACCCCTTTCAGTTGTGTGTTTTTACTTGTTTTTTGGGGCTTTTGCCCTTCCTGAATTCATTGTAAGCCCTTGATATATCAAAGTCAACACTTTTTTGGCACTCAACAAGTAAGAGTGCTAACAATTTTACGAAAGGCTTATATTGTTTGCTTTTTTCACTGTCACTGTAGTAAGATAACGCCATGAAAGCACTGATTGCGATGAGCGGCGGAGTAGATTCGTCCGTCGCCGCAAAACTTACAAAAGAAGCCGGTTACGAATGTATCGGCTGCACAATGAGGCTGTTCGACGCGGATAACGCCGTTGATTCAGATACGACCGGAACCCCATCCGCAACGGACGACGCCCGCAAAGTCGCGGAATCCCTCGGCATGCCTTTTCACGTCTTCGATTTGCGGATACTGTTCCGCAGCTGTGTGATCAACAGCTTCATCGATGCCTATTCCCGCGGTGTGACTCCGAACCCGTGCATAGAATGCAACAGGTTCCTGAAGTTCGGAGAGCTGATGCAAAAGGCATACGAACTGGGCTGCGACAAAATAGTAACGGGGCACTACGCGCGCGTCGAGCAGGACCCGGATACAGGCAGATATCTTCTGCGAAAAGGTCTGGACACTTCCAAGGACCAGAGTTATGTTCTCTACTCGCTGACCCAGGAGCAGCTGGCTCACATTCTATTTCCGCTCGGCGGTCTGACAAAGCCTGAGGTCAGAGAACTTGCAGGCGGAGAAGGCTTTGCCAACGCGAACAAGTCTGAGAGTCAGGACATATGCTTCGTTCCCGACGGCGACTATGCTGCCGTGATACGCAGCTATGCGGACCGCGAGTTTCCTGAGGGAGATTACGTTGATCTGGACGGCAACGTCATCGGAACCCATAAGAGCATCATCCATTACACCATCGGCCAGACCAGAGGTCTGGGGCAGGCTTTCGGTGAGAAACGCTACGTCTGCCGCATTGACGCCGATAAAAACCAGGTGGTGCTCGGGAGCAATGAAGACGTCTTCTCTTCAAGCGCAAAGGCAGTAAACTTCAACTGGATCTCCGGCGAGCCACCGGAAGGAGAGATAAGATGCCGCGCCCGCGTGCGCTACAACCAGAAGGAGCAGCCGGCGACGGTCCGGCCGATCAAATCGGATGCCGACGGCGAAGGCAGAGGCGACGCGGTCGAGATAATCTTCGACGAGCCTCAGCGCGCCATCACCCCCGGACAGGCTGCCGTCCTCTACGACGGAGACATCGTCCTCGGCGGCGGAACGATTGTTTGATGCTGCGAGACGATCGTGTTATTCGGAAAACAGTATTAAAAAACCCGGGAGGATTTCGAATCCTTTTCCCGGGTTCCTTTTTGTTCTGCTTTAGTTTATTCCGCTTTCGTAAATGTCAGCCATATTCCCACATACCCGAGGCGGATAGTGTCATCCGCCATTATCTTGTAGCGTATGCGCGAGTTCTTCTTAAGACTGGACCAGCACACAGGCGGCTCAAAATCCTCGCCTTCGCAGTTCAGCTCAAGAATGCCAAGCTTGCCGGTGTCTTTGCCTTCCATTGTTCCGGATATGCCCGGATTTCCGGCGTCCTCATCGTAGAGGCTGAACACTCCTCCGTTTTCAATGGTCAGGGCGTAGAAGCTGGTATCCGTGTATCCGTCCGAAGCCAGGTCGGCGCATTCCCACTGACCGACAAGACGCTCAGGGACCTTTGCCCCTCCGCATCCTGAAAACGCTATTAACATTGTCATCGCCGCTGCCAGAGCGAGCGTTACTGTCAGAATTCTTTTCATTGCTAGCCTCCTATCTTCTCGGGATGTTTCACCAGATAAGCGATTATCAGTGCCGATCCCACGGTTATGCAAACATAAACTATGATCGCGATTATTACGGCGTTCGGGCTGAGACTTGCTATTCCCCCGCCGACCACTGCGTATAATATAAGCTCCGGAATTACGGTGATAAAACTCGCCGACGCGTAAGGAGCGAATTTCATTTTTGAAGCGCCCATGTACATGCTGCCCACGTCGAAGTTTATCACCTTCATCATCCTCAGAAGGATCGTGAAGATGAATGGTTTTCTGTCCTGCAGATGCACGATTGCCTCGACTTTCGGATGCTTTTCCGCCAGAGTTCCCACAAGGTTGCTGCCGAATGTTTTGCCCATGAAATATCCTTCGGATATCATGACCATAAGACCCAGGGCGTTGACGAGAACGGCGACAGGCAGATCGAAGATCAGCCCCGAAGCAGTGTACAGTATTCCCGAAAAGAAGAACACCGAAAGCGTCTTCAGCGCGAACAGCAGCAGCAGCACGAATGCAGCCAGCACCAGATTCGACGGTGTGTAGTGCACTATCGTGTCCACTGTGATCCTGCTTCTGTTCGCAAATATCACGACCGCCAGAAGAAGCCATACGCCCAGCGCCCCGTATTTTATTATACTCTGTATTTTACTTCTGTTTTGTTCCATCAGTGTACTTGTTAAGTATCCTTGATACAGTCGACTGGTTCACGCCCAGCGCCTCTGCCGTTCTAGCCGTTGTTTTATAGACCTCGTAGGCACGTTTCACGAGCTGTTCCTCAAGCTGATGCTTAGCATCCTTGAGCGGGATTATATCTTCACAGTATACACTGCCCTTGGTTTGATCCTGTTCGTCCCCACTATGAATTACATTATATATAGTCTCGCCTTTGATTACCGGACCGTCGGTTATTACATACGCGCTCTCGATCGTCTGATCCAGTTCAATCAGATTGCCCGGCCACGAATATGATGTCAATTTGCCGAGGGCGTCCTTGTTCAATACTTTATTGGATTTGTACTTTTCATTGTACTTGCCGATGTACTGGTTTGCGTGATACGGAATATCCTTTACCCGGTCGCGGAGAGGCGGTATCACGATCGGAACCGTGTTCAGCTTGTAGTAAAGCGCCTTCATGAACATTCCCGTTTCGCTTAAGCTCTTGAGATCCATACCGGTCATGGCTATAATCCTGGCGTTGGAGCGGACCTTTCGGTATCCTCCCGCTCTTGTGAATTCGCCTGTGTCTATGTACTCAAAGAGCTTCGACTGGATGCTCGGCGGCATGTAACTTATGTTGTTCAGAGCCAGAGTTCCGTCCTTTGCCAGATCCAGCTTGCCCTGGATGATTACCTCCAGTTTCCCTTCTTCGGAATATTTTTCGCGCCCGAAAATCTCCTGTTCCAGAAAATCAGGATCGGCGCTGATGCAGTTCACCGTTATGAAGTGTTCCTCTCTGCGTTTTCCGAAGTAGTGGATGTATCGGGCTGCCATGTGCTTGCCTGTTCCGAACTCACCGGAGATGAGAATCGGCATGTCCAGAGACGCAACCATCTCCATTGCGCTCTTGACCTTAATGCTCGCCGGATCGCTGACATCCAGATCGCTGGTCTTCTTCAGCTGCCGCTTCAGCAGATCTATCTCCTTCTCCTGTTCCTTCAGAGTTTCCACAAGATCGTTAACCGCTTCGATGTCCTGGGAAGTGGTAATGACCATTTCTATTTTATTGTCCTCGCCGAATATGGGCACTCCTGTAGCTACTATCTGTCTGCCGTTCTTAACATGCTGGAGCACGCTCATGGTTTTCTTTTCCTTCAGCACCTTCAGCGTACTGCTCTCTTCGAAGTAACCGTCATCCATGAGTTCACTGACATTTCGACCCAGAACATTGTCCACATCGAGCTCGTTAATCTGTATCGATGAAGGATTGACAAACAGTACGTTGCCTTTGCCGTCGCTGACAAAGATCTCGACGCCGAGATTCTCTACTATGGTCTTATAGATGTTTTCATCAAGAACATTTTTCATAAGCGCCCTCCTCCCTCAAAGGCGGTCCTGCCTTTGCCTAATATAATTATCGCACTATTATGCGAAAAAACAAGCGCAAATATGCAAAATAGCATATTCGCGCCTGCTTAGGATTGGAGGGGGGTGTTAATTAATCCCCGACATACGGTGTGTTAAACCTTTCTTCAAATGCCTTCGACAGTTCGTCGACGACGGACGGGTGCGCGATGCTTATGAGCGCCCTCGCGCGCTCCCTCAGGGTCTTACCCTTCATTCTGGCGATTCCGTATTCAGTTATTATGTAGTCAACATCGTAACGGTTCGTCGTAACAGCGGCGCCGTTGTCGATGTAAGGGACGATCTTTGAAATTACAGTTCCGTCTTTCTTCACCGTGATGGAAGGCATGGCGATTATCGAGATGCCTTTGCCATCCTCAGCTCTTGAAGCTCCGCGGACGAAGTCCACCTGTCCGCCGACGCCGGAGAACTGCTTTGTTCCGATGGACGCCGCGACTACCTGTCCCATGAAGTCCACCTGCAGCGCCGAATTTATCGATACCATTTTATTGTTCTTCGCTATGACCGTCGGGTCGTTGACATAGTCAACGGGACGAAGCATCAGCATCGGATTGCGGTCCGCGAAATCGTAGAGCCTCTTCGTGCCCATCAGGAATGTTACGACTATCTGGCCCTTGTGCAGCGTCTTCTCCGAGCAGTCGATGACTCCCGCCTCTACCAGATCCAGAACACCGTCCGCTATCATCTCCGAATGGATGCCCAGGTGCTTGTGGTTCTTAAGCGAAGCCAGCACGGCGTCAGGAATGGCGCCGATACCAAGCTGCAGCGTTGACCCGTCTTCGATCAGGGACGCGCAGTACTCACCGATCGCCATCTCAACATCGCCTACCGCCGCCGGCTGTGACTCCATCAGCGGCATGTCCATCTCAACGATCGCGTCAAGCTGGCTGACGTGTATGTGCGTGTCGCCGTAAGCGAAAGGCATGTTGCTGTTAACCTGGGCGATTACTGTCTTTGCGGAACGCATCGCCTGGAACGTGTACCCGGACTCAACGCCCAGATTGCAGTATCCCCACTGGTCCGGCGGTGAGACCATGACCAGGCAGACGTCGAAGTTCAGTATGCCTCTTCTCATCCAGATCGGCAGCTCCGAGAAATACACAGGAATAACATCGCCGTTTCCGTGGGCAATGCTGTTTCTTGTGCCCGCGCCGAAGAATATGCCGTCGAATGTAAAGTTGTCCTTGTACTTCGGATTCGTGTACTCTCCTTTGCCCAGCGAAACCATGTGGGTGATGTGTACGCCCCGGTACGCGTCGTGATTTGCGACCATTGCGTCGATCAGACCTTCCGGTTCGCAGATGCAGTGTCCGAATATGACGTGATCGTGAGACTTGATCAGTTTTACGGCTTCCTCTGCTGTAGTTAATTTATTCTGATAATCTTCTTTCCAGTTCATTGGGGTTGCCACTGCGTTTGACATTTTGTTTTCCTCCCATACTCTGATTGTGAATATTCTGATTACTGCTTCCTGTTTTAATGGTAAAGCAAAAGCAGTCCGAAATCTCCACATATCACTGCTTTAGCGTAATAAATAATGCAAAAACGCAAAAGACCCCTTTCAGGGGTCTTATTAAGTCGCTTATGTTTTCCCGCACCGGCTGCTATTTGGCCTGAGGTTTCGGCGTTCCTATTTCAAAATCCGAATCGAGGAAGCCTTCCCTTGCCAGCATGGCCTTGATGACCTCGATGTCCGCCAGAGTGTCTTCGCTCTCACGGTCGTAAATGCTCTCCTCGATATTCTCAAAAGCTTCCGCGCACGTTGCCAGTGTTTCCTTTATCTTGGCGAGCGTTTCAGGTGAACCGTCGCCTTTTCTGAATTTTTCAATCAGGTCCAGAGTTCTCGGCAGATATGTCTCGTCGAACTTCCTGACAATATCCATCTTCTCAAGTTCAGGATTCTCCTTCAGCTTCTTCTCTATCTTGCCGATGGAACCGGAAAGCTCGAACAGGCAGTCCCTCATCTCTTCATCGCTGATCTCAAGCACGGCCTGACGTATGGTCCTGATGCTGTCGCTTTCGTTGCGAATCTTATCCTGAGCCCTTTTGCGCTTGAGGGCTTCTTCTATAGGTTCAAGCGGCTTGCCCGTACCGAATTCCGTCATGACGAGGAATCCGTTCTTGACATCTATGTACGCTCCCAGATTCTCCCTCGGACCTATCAGGAACTTCTTGTCGATCATGAACTGAAGATCCTTGACGACCTTGTCCATCGGATAGCCTGTGTTGCGCGAGAGGTATTCCAGAGAAGTGTTGCCCTCCCAGTTTATGAGCGCTTCATAATTGCTCCACTTGGTCTGTCTGCGTCTGATGGTAACATGAAGCAGAATTGCCGCGATGATCCAGATCACGGCGAGTCCGGCGGACACCATGACATCCAGCATGGCTCCTGCTCCGAATATGCTGATCGCCGAGAACACCGCTGCCGCGATGGATGCGTATTGGGCAAACTTGAGACCAAGACAGTTTCTGGCGTTCCTGATCGAACGCAGTTCATCCTGTGTCAGTCTCTTGTCCGCGGGATTTTCTCTTCTTCTGCTGTCGTATTCGAATGCCATTTCCTGTTCTCCGAATTAACTGTTATACCCTCATTGAGCCGGCCTGAGCCAGTCTCTCTTTAAGATTGTTTTCTATGTTGGTAAGTTCGAGCTCCGCGTTTCTGCGCTTCTCTCTTCCTTCATCCTGAATTCTGATCAGATCGTCCAGAGTAGCTATGAGCTCTTCATTGGTGTGCTGGAGAGTTTCCAGATCGACGATTCCTCTCTCGTTTTCAGTCGCGATGTCAACTGTGGATGTGTGAAGCATCTCAGCGTTCTTCTTCAGAATCTCGTTAGTTGTATTGCTGACCATCTGCTGAGCCTTGATGGCTTCCTTTGAATGAGCCATGCCCAGAGCAATTACCATCTGGTTCTTCCAGAGCGGAAGCGTGTTGACCAGAGTTGAATTGATCTTGTCTGAAAGGACTACAGCGTTTGTCTGAACGAGTCTGATCTGCGGAGCGTTCTGCAGGCAGATGGCTCTTGTCAGTTCCAGGTCGTAGAGCTTCTTCTCGAATCTCTCGCACATGGAAGCGTAGTCATTGGCTTCCTGAGCGTCTTCGGCCAGACCGGTTTCGGCTGCCTTTGCTCTGAGAGCCGGAAGCTCTTCCTTGTACGCCTTGTCAAGAGCCAGACGGCCGGCCGCGATGTACATCGTGAGTTCCTTGAAGTAAGCCTTGTTGTTCTCGAACAGTCTCTCCTGAATCGCGATGTCCTTCAGCAATGTTTCCTGATGCTTCTCAAGTTCCTTTGCAACAACTTCTATGTTTGACTCAACCTTGCTGTAGTGAGCCTTGATCTTTTCCGCCTGATTAGCGCCTCTGTTGAACAGGGCCTTGAGGCCTTTGCCTTCCGCCGGGTCAACCTTGAGGTCTGCGATCAGATCGCTGAGTGTGTCGCCGATTTCATCCATGTCTCTGTCACGGACGTGCTCGAGAGCGGACTCCGAGAAATCAGCCAGTCTCTTCTGAGCTCCGGCACCATATGTGATGATCAGATTCGAGTCGTGCAGATTGATCTTTTCCGAGAAATCGGTTATCTGCTTCATCTCTTCCTCTGAAAACTGCTTGAGTCTGAATTCATCAGCTTCCGGGGCCTCGAGTGCCTGCGCTGCCACCGGAGCTTCGGCTTCTTCGAGAGTTTCCAGTGATAAAACAGGTGCGATTATTTCATTTACCTTTTCTTCTGCCATTTCGTTCCTCCTTATTCAATATCAAAATCTGATCCAAGCAGTCCTTCTCTCGCGAAAATCTGCTGGAGTACTTCCATGTCGATGAGCGTGTCTTCATCCTCGCTCTTGTAAAGCTTGTCGACAATGCTTCCGTACGCCGTGGCGCATGTGTTCAGTATGCCCTTTATCTCGAGCATCGCCTCAGGGCCCGGATCGCTTACCCAGAGCTTTTTGATGAGCTCCATGGTCTTCGGGAGATACAGCTCGCGCAGCTGCTTGACGCTTTCCTTCTCTCCGAGTTCAGGTCTGCGCTCTGCCAGTCTGCCGATCTTCCTGAGCGACCCTTCTATGCTGCGGAGCGAATCGATTACGTCAGGATCTGTTTCGCCCTCCGCAACGGTTGCCATGGCGTTGGCGTATTCGGCTTCGGTCCAGACACGCGGTTCTCCCGGTTTGCCGGGCTTTGCCGCCTCTGCCTTTGCGTCAGCCTCCTCGCGTCTGATGGTGTCCTGTATGGATTCCATCGGCGTACCGTTTTTCATCATTACAAGTATATCATATTCGCCGTTGATGTAGGCTCCTATGTTTTGTTCCTCATCCTTGAAGAATCCGTTGTTGATCATCTCCTGGATGTCCTTGGTCACTTCCTTCAGCGGAGTGCCCGTCTTGCGCGATATCATGCGGAGCGATGTGTTGCCGTTCTTGTTGATGTACTCATCGTACCGGTTCCACTTCGCCACATTCTTTCTCGTGTTTTTAATCAGCCACGCGCCGACGCACGCCATGAGCAGCGGCAGTATCGTCTGCTGAAGACCCTGAGCAAGGGATATGTTGAACGCGTACATGTTGCTGAACAGGTCCATAATGCCGAGAATCAGACATGCCCATCCGACTATCATGCGTACGCGCCCGCTCCTTTTGTTTCTTATCTTTTTCTTTTCTCTTTCTATTTCCACCTGACTCATTTTCCCACCTCTTTTACCGATGCTTTGTTCATGTCCTTATTTTACTAGCATGAAAGCAAAATGGCAAAAACTTTACTGTCCGTATGATATAATCTTTTTGTAAATATAAGCAATACCCTTAAGAGAGGTGCACAATGGCAGGCAAAGGCAACCCGGCGAAGACCGCCGAAAACAGATACAAAACAAAGCGCAGGGAAATGGGCTGGTCCAGAGAGGCCGCGGCCTTCGAGCTTCACATGTCCGATGACAAGCTCGAGCGCATAGAGAACGGCAAGCAGAGGCCGACGCCAAAGGATGTCCTGGACATGTCAGACGCGTACAATTCCCCGGAGCTTTGCAACTACTTCTGCAACAAAGACTGCGAAATCGGCCGTCACTATGTTCCCGAGGTTCCGGATTCAGAGCTTCCCGACATAATTCTTAGGCTGCTTAGCTCAGTCAACGACTTCAGCGACATGGAAAAGCAGCTGATCAGGATAACTGCCGACGGAATAATAGATCCGGAAGAAATTCCGGATCTCGTAAGGGTTCAGCACACCTTGGAGCAGCTTTCGATCATGATCGAAGCGCTGCAGCTGCGTATTGAAAAAAAGATTGATGAAGGCGAAATCGACGAATCCGCCTACAAAGAAGAGTTCGACAAACTCGGCAAACTCTTCTGATGCAGTTTCCTGATAGTCAGTTGAAGACGTAATAATCAGATAAAGACGTATTCGCCCATTCTTCTGAACGCCTCTTCGAGGCGGCTGCGCGGCGACGCCAGGTTCAGGCGTATGTGGCATGGGCCTTCGAACAGCCTTCCATCCTGCCAGCCGACTCCTACTCGCCACCCTGACTTAATGACATCTTCTATGCTGCGCCCTTTTTCGGCGCAGTATTTGCTGCAGTCGAGAAACAGCATGTACGTTCCCTCGGCCATGGTCGTATCGACGCCCGGGAAGTTATCAGTTATGTATTCGTAAGCCCAGCGGGCGTTTCCCTCGAGCACCTGAATGAGCTCGTCCGTCCACTCGCGTCCCTCTTCGCTGTATGCTCCCGCTAGAGCGTGCATGGACAGAACGTTCATCTCGTTATAATGCGTCTTCTCTCCGTGTCTGGTAATCGCCTCATTGAGTTCTTCGTCATAAATAATGTGGTAGCTTCCGATCAGCCCCGCCAGGTTGAACGTCTTGCTCGGCGCGTAAGCCGCCGCCGTGTGATTGCGGGTCCATTCGTTTACGCACTGGAACGGAATGTGCTCATGACCCTCGAAAACAAGGTCTGCCCATATCTCATCGCTTAATACCGATACATTATTTGACTTGAAAACCTCCGCGGCTTTCTCAAGTTCAGGCATGGTCCACACGCGTCCGCTCGGATTGTGCGGCGTGCAGAAGATGACGACCTTGATGTTGTTTTCTTTTATCTTCCGGTCCATGTCCTCGTAATCCATGCGCCAAACACCTTCGCTGTCGCGCACGAGAGGACTGTATACCGAGTTTCTGCCGAGTCCTTCTACATCCTCCTTGAAGCCCACGTAAACAGGACTGTGCAGCAGTATGTTATCGCCGGGCTTTGTCAGCACTTCAACTGCGCTGGACATGAAGCCGTGCACTCCGTTTTCGTACCCGATGTTCTTCTCAGTCAGATCCTGATGATATCCGCCCGCCCTGCGCCAGTTTATTATGGACTGGTAATACTCGTCCGAGTAATTGAAGTATCCAAAGAGCGGATGCTCCGCTCTCTCGATTATTCTCCTGGTTATGGCAGGACATGTCGGGAAGTTCATGTCGGCGACCCAGAGCGGAATGAAATCGAAGCCTTCCTCAGGCAGATCCGGCTCCATTCCCCACTTGTATTTACCTACGGAATCATAGGCTGAGGCGTCCTTGCCCTTTCTGTCAATTACGCTTGTGAAATCGTATTTCATCTATTTCCCTTCTTTATCAGTTCTTCCTTTTCCTGACGGTTCATCTGCTTGATTTCCCATTCACGGCTCATGGCTTCCTGCTTGGTTGCGAAAGCCTCCGCGTGAACCAGCTCTACAGGACGTCTTGGGTTTGTGTACTTGCTGCCGGTTCCGTCGTTGTGGCTCGCCAGCCTCTTTCCCAGATCGTTCGTCCAGCCTGTGTAGTAGCTTCCGTCGCTGCACTTCAGAATATATGTATAGTTGGTCTTGGCGCTGTCGTTAGCAGGTTTCGGAAGCACATAGCTCTGCGCGTTTGTGCGCGCGATCATTGTGCCCGCCTCATCAAAGATATCCGCGCCGCCGAAGCAGATTTTCTTGCCGGCCTTGTCCAGACGGCCCTTTGCCGTGAGGTAAGCGCCCTGTCCCGCCGCCATGAATTCAATGCTGCTGCTTATTGCCGTAGTCAGTATTTCATTGGCGTAGATCGTCGACGCCACGGCGAAATCCGCCAGTGTAAATATGGCGCCTCCCATGACTCTTCCGATTCCGTTGTAGTGACGCTCGTCAATCGGCATGCGCAGATAGACGCATCCGTCCTCATCGATTTCTTCAATGGTTATACCCGTAGTCTCAACGGCATACGTGTCTTGATACATAAATTCTCTTACTTCTTCCAGCGTTCTCATATATATGCTCCTTATCTAAAAATATAATTTACTAATCAAACTGGTTATATTATATAATCGATTGCCCATTTGTACATATAGTGTTTTAACAACTCCCTCCTATTAAAAACCTCTTCCATCAGAAATGATAAAAGAGGTTCATAACTGGTGCGCCCGACAGGACTTGAACCTGCATGCTCTCGCACTGGAACCTAAATCCAGCGTGTCTGCCAATTCCACCACAGGCGCATGTTTTAAGCCGCGCCCCGCGCAGCTTCGTGTATTATATCATATATCTCAGCGTTTGCGCACTTTGATATCCGACCCGAGCATGCCGCCGCGCTTTATAATATCCGATCCGAATTTCTCTCTCAAAGCGTCGACCGCTTTATCCGCGCTTCTCTCCTTCTCGTCTGTCTCGCCGCCGAAGAGCGAGATCTGCTGCTGGCCGTCCCTGTCGAGCTGGGTCATGGCCAGACCTATGAGTCTCAGATTCGTGTGCCCGTCCCAGAGCTGTCTGAAGAGTTCCCTCGCTGTCTCGTACGTCCTGGTCGTGCCGTCCGTAGGCGCGTCAAGCATACGCTGGTGAGAGTGCTTCTTCATGTCGTTTCCGCGGATTGTAACTGAAATGCATGAGGCCTTGACTCCGTCGCGCCTTATGCGCGCGCTCACGTTGTCCGCCAGATGCAGAAGCACCTTGTCCCCCTGCTCCCACGTCGTTATGTTGTCATCAAAAGTGATCTCGTTGCTGTAACCTTTTGGCGCATCAGGCTCTGCCGAAACCGGGCTCTCATCAATTCCGTTGGCGTAATTCCACAGCATGCTTCCCGTCTTGTTTCCAAGAATCGCCTTTATGGAAAGCTCGTCTGCCTTTGCAAGATCCCCGATCGTATCTATGTGCAGCCTCATCAGCTTGTCAGCCGACGACTTGCCGCAGAGAAACAGTTCCCCGACAGGCAAAGGCCACATCTTCTCCTCGATCTCATCCGGAAAGAGAGTGTGCACTTTGTCCGGCTTCTCGAAATCGCTCGCCATCTTCGCGAGCAGCTTGTTCGACGAGATGCCGATGTTGACCGTGAAGCCGAGCTCGCGTTTTATTCTGTCTTTAATATCATTGGCCGTTTTCACCAGATCAGGATACATCCGCTGCATGCCCGTCATGTCGAGAAAGCACTCGTCGATGGAGAACTCCTCCACAACAGGAGTATAGTCTCTGAGAATAGCCTTGAACGCGTGCGACATCTCCGAGTAAAGCGCGAAGTCCGACGGCACGATAACGAGACCCGGGCATTTGCGCAGGGCAGCAGACACGGGCTCGCCTGTCACGATGCCGTAATTCTTCGCCGGCACCGACTTGGCGAGAACAATGGATGTCCTCCTGTTCGGATCCCCTCCTATTATTGACGGAATCTCCCTCAGGTCCGGCTCCGCCGCGGTTTCGCTGTCAGGGTGCTGCTCCGCTTCACGTCTGCGCCTCGTCGCCTCCCAGGAGAGATACGCGCTGTTTACGTCTATGTGAAAAATCGTCCTCATAACTTACACGGCCAGATTACATTCTGCTTTTTATCTGTATAGTTTGTTTCAAGCATCTCCTTGTGAGAAAGAAAATCCGGGTTATCGAAATACTTGGCGCCTGCAGGACAGTGAGTCACACACGCCTGGCACTTTATGCAGATGCCCGGAACGCTCGTCACATCCTCAGGGTCTATTGAGCCCATCGAGCAGACCCTCGCGCATGTCCCGCATCTGACACACTTCTCAGTATAGGTGACAGGTTTCGCCTTAAGAAACACCGCAGGCTCTCCGTCCGCGCGCAGCGGGCGGTAATACGGTCCCGGCGGCATGTTGCCTTCAACAGTCAGATCCGCAAATTCCGCCGGCCCGGATGGATTGTCACTGCCTGAGTCTCCTCCGGCTTTACGTACAGCCTCCCAAAGTCCAAGCGCCAGTGCCTTTGCATCTTCCATGTCTTTATCGTCCGGACGTCCGTGAGCCAGTTCCGTCGCGAAGGCATGCTGTGTCGCGAAGGCCGCCGCGGCAGCCGGTCTGAACCCGGTGTTCCTCTGCTCATAGACAAGCTCTGAAATACCGTCGCCAAAATCGCGGTTTCCGAAGCAAACAAACGGCAGCGACAGCGTGCCGTCGCCTTTCAGATTGCTCTGAACGAATGGCAGAATCTTGTTCGGAAGCCTTCCCGCGTAGACCGGAAGGCCGATGATCAGCAGGTCGTCCTTCGCGAACTCGTAATTTGTGCCGCGCGCATCCGGGCGCGTGAAGTCCAGAAGCTCCACGGCCGGCGCGTTCGCGCCATCGCCTGATTCGCAGGACGGCTCAATAGAATCAGCAATCGCCTGCGCCATTGCCTTTGCAAGTTTTTCTGTATTGCCTGTCGGGCTGAAATACGCCGCGACAATCCGCCTGATTTCCATGTTATTCTCCTGTCTGTCGGAATGATTATGCCAGTTATTATTATACCAAAAGCCAGACCCTCAGATTATGATCGCATTTGCGCTTTTTTCTGTGGGTCTGACGAGTTTTCTCAAAGATAACTTTTTTTCAATTATTTTAGTGTGTAAATCCGTACTTTCCTGTCTTGTGCTCGTTGGTGAGTACGTGCGCGTCTTTCAGTTCTTCAAGACACTGGTAGAAATCCGTCAGGAACGCTTCGGCCAGATTGAAGGTGAGGTCGGCTCTGCACACGATACGCTGAACGGTGACTTCGCCGGCGCCGTCAGGAAGCGGATATGACGGAACCTGCCATCCGAACATGCGGAGTCTGTCCGAAAGATCGTAAAGATTCCAGACAACCTTTGTCCCGTCTTCATACTGCGCGTCGTTCTTGAGCTTGTAGCAAACGATCGGCAGTCTGGCGCCTCCGTTGTAAAGCTCGAACAAGCCCGTCTCCTTGATGCGGTCGCCTATTACCGTCGCAATTTCCTGAGTCTTGGAATGGATCATGGCGTAGCCTTCACGGCCGAAGCGCAGGAAGTTGTAATACTGTCCTACTATCTGGCTGGCGCTTCTTGAGAAGTTTATGGCCATCGTCGGCATCTCACCGCCGAGGTAACTGACCTTGAAGATGAGCTCCTCAGGCAGATACTTCTGATCTTTCCAGACAACCCAGCCTACTCCCGGATATGTAAGTCCGTACTTGTGTCCGGACGTGGATATTGAAACTACGTTGTCCAGTCTGAAATCCCAGCGGAGCTCAGGCTCGACAAAAGGCGCGAACATTCCGCCGCTCGCTCCGTCTATGTGTATTACAAGCTCAGGAAGGTTCGGGTGAGTTCTGTTGTACTCCCCGACCAGCTTGTCGAGAGTCTCGATGTCATCGTATTCCCCCGTGTACGTTGTGCCGAGAATTGCCGCGATGCCGATAGTGTATTCATCCACATACTGCATGACCGTATCCATGTCAAGGGTCATGTCGTTCTTCGTCACGGGAACGACGCGCAGCTCAACGTCCCAGTACACGCAGAACTTCTCCCAGCAGATCTGATAAGCTGAGCTCATGATAAGATTCGGTTTTCTGACGCGCACATTAACGCCTTTTCTTATGGCCTGATCTCTCCAGCGGAACTTCATGGCCATTCCCGCGAGCATGCAGGCCTCGCTGCTTCCCACCGTCGATGTGCCCAGGTAATCCGAACCCTCCGGCGCGTTCCAGAGATTTGCGAGTATATTGACGCAGCGGTTTTCAAGCTCCGCTGTCTGAGGATATTCCGACTTGTCTATGGCGTTCTTGCTCAGAGTCGCGCTCATCAGTTCCTCAGCCTGTTCCTCCATGTATGTCTGGCAGAATGTGGCCATGTTCAGGCGCGAATTTCCTTCGTCCAGAAGCTGATTCAGTATCAGCGCCTTGGCCGCGTCCGGGTCGATGGACCTGTTGTTCAGGCTGTATTTCGGTATGACCGATCCTTCCTCCCTGGTTCCGTAACCAAAAGCCATGCTGCTTAGTTTTTCTTTAGTCTTGTCTCCGTAAAGCACTTTTAATCCTCCGTATATAACATCAAATATCTTCTTTTATATATCTTCCGCTGTTCATTCTACCCCTCCTTTCCGTGTCAGTCTACAGCAAAAAGCACAAAAAAGCTGTCGCCCCGTCATTTTTCAATGCAGGGGGCAACAGCCTGATAAATAAATTTAGTTTTTACCGCCTTTCTCTATTATCTCTTCACCTTTACCTTCTTTCCGCAGTTCGACTTTGTGAAGAACTTCTTATACTTCTTCACGAATGACTTGCTCAGTTTCTTGTTTACAGTGTTAACCTTGATTGTCTTAACGCTTGATCCCTGCAGGCTCTTCTTTACTGATGACTTGCTCAGCATTCTGGTCTTTATTGTAACTGTCTTGGCCTTGCTGCCCTTGAACGCGTTCGGCTGGATTCCTTTGACATCGTATCTTACGCCTTTGTATGAAACCGTTGCAGGAATCGTCATGCTCTTGGCGTTCTTCGCTTTGACGAGACGGGCTGCCGGTCCGCCGACCTGCTTGTGCTGAAGTATCTCGTAAACTGATCCGTTGACCGTCACCTTGTAAATAGGGTACCAGGTGCTGTGCCCCTGATTGTTGTTAGTTCCCGGAGCTGTGCTTTCAGTCTCCTTGCCGATCACGACGGTTAAATTCACCAGGTTGCTGCTGTTCACAACATTCCTTACCGGCAGGCTCCTGACTGTGAAATAATTTGTTCCGTTATTCAAATATCTCGAATACACCTTGATCCTGAAGGATTCGCTTCCGTTTGAGTTACCGAGCTGCATATAGTTATATGCAATTTTGCCTGTTGAGTCATAGACCGCTACATTCTGACCGCATGCGTAGCTGACCCTGCCTGTAACATAAACACTGTCTGCGTCCGCGGTGACGATTCTGGTTTTATCAAGCGTTACTGTCGGCGTTATAAGCGACGGTGTCTGGCTGCCGGAGCCGCTGGTCGTAACTGTAACATTGTATTTTCTGCTTAATGTATCGTAACCGCTGGAGTTATTGACTTTGATGTAATAGTCTGTGTTTGGAGCGAGTTTTTTGTACGTCATTGTTCCCGCTTCACTTGGCAGCAGTCTTGTTGTTGTGTAGGTGCAGTACGGAGCTGCTGCATCATCGAATCTCACAGTATTGTAATTGC
>JAFRCM010000001.1 GCA_017404365.1 Bacillota bacterium | reverse complement strand
TCGTTCGCATGGAAGTGCCGTGCTGCGGCGGACTGCAGCGAGCTGCAGAGATCGCACTGCAGGCCAGCGGCAAGTTCATCCCATGGCAGGTCGTTACGATTTCGAGAGACGGCAGAGTGCTGGATTAGGGGACGATAGTGGAATAAAGAAATGACGCCCGAAAGGGCGTCTATTTCATTTTAAGAGTTAATTCACTTGTGTCAAAGACAATTACTCTTCTGTCGCTTCTGATTCAGCTTCTTCCTCGGCAGGCATCTCCGGCTTCAGCGTCAGGCCGCCCACAAGTTTTGCTGCTGCCTTCCTGCTTTCGCCGTACTTCAGGAAAGCAAATCCCGCGGAGCAGAAGACGATCGCTCCGATGAAGTTTACAAGCAGATCCTTCATAGTATCCAGTATTCCGATATCCAGATATCCTCCGTTTATTGTGATGTCCCCTGAAGCGGTATGTATTACAGTGCCTGTTATGTCTTCAACCCGTATGACTTCCTGACTGTGTGTCTCGTCAAGAGTTACTGACTGGAAGTGATCCACGATGAAATCCTTCTGCATGTCCTGATGCAGGAAAATATCAGCGCCGCATTCAAAGAACTCCCACAGCACACCGATGGTCATTGAGAAGCAGAACGCAACCATTGTCAGATAAAGCGGTGACAGCTTGATGTTCTTGCTTGTTCTGTTCAGAATGTCAACCGTGGAGAAACCGACAGCGGCGAACAGGAATCCGTTCAGCGTATGCAGCATGGTATCCCAGATCGGAAACTGCGTATAGAAGTGCCCCAGCTCCCCCAGAATCTCTGCCGCAAAGATGAAGCAGTACATGATTCCTTCAAGCAACGGTGGAATCTTGATCTTAAGCGTCTCCTCCAGAAGACTCGGTATGAAGAACAGCGCCAATACCAGCAGGCATGTGACAGTTGCTTCATAATTACCGAGGATGATAGTTCTGATCATAATCAGAACGACCAGCAGTCTGAGGATTGAGTAAAGGATAAACACGCCCTTCTGGTCTTTGACGTTTTTTCCCAGATCTCTTATGTATTGATTTGGTGTTCTCATAAAAATCCGCTCCTGTTTTTTTCGCTTGGTCAATATATCACAACCGTATGAGTATTACAAGGAAATGTTATGTTTCGTACGTACCACTGCATTTTCAGATGTCAAAAACTATAATTTAAGCATTTCATGGCTTGAGGATGCGATAGATTGGAGGAGAGTACAAATTGATAAGAAAGATAATTCACATAGATGAAGAAAAATGTAACGGCTGCGGCGGACTGCAGAGAGCGGCCGGGAACGCGCTTCAGGCAAGCGGCAAATCCATTCCGCTGAGGGTAGTCACGGTTTCAAGAGATGGCAGGGTTATGGACTGCGGATTATGCGTATAGAGCCGGGTAATCACATATTTGAATTTTCTGATATTATGGATACGTAGATTTATAGACATATGAAAACTAAAAATCAAATTCGCCTGCATGGTGTATAATATGAGAGGATTGCAGTATATATTTACATAAGGAGACGGGCAATGATTTACAGAGAATTCAAAAAACTTAACATATCGCAGCTTGGTTTCGGGGCAATGCGTCTTCCGGTAATTGATGGAGATGACGCGAAGGTGGATATTGATCAGACGAGGCGCATGGTAGACTATGCCATGGAGCACGGCGTCAATTATTACGATACAGCGTGGGGATACCACGGGGAGCATTCGGAGTCGATAATGGCGGAGGCTCTGAGCAAGTACCCGAGAGAAAAGTACTACTTCGCTGACAAGTTCCCGGGATATGATCTTGCGAACATGCCAAAGGTGAAGGAAATATTTGAGACTCAGATGGAAAGGACCGGATTGGAGTACTTCGATTTTTATCTTCTCCACAACGTCTGCGAGATGAACATTGAGCAGTATCTGGATCCTCAGTATGGCATCATGGAGTATCTGCTTGAACAGAAGAAGGCCGGCAGAATCAGGCATTTTGGTTTCTCATGTCACGGAGAACTGCCGGTGATGAAACAGTTTCTGGAAGCGTACGGTGATGAGATGGAATTCTGCCAGCTTCAGCTGAACTACCTTGACTGGACCTTCCAGCACGGCAAAGAGAAGGTGGAACTTCTAAAGGAGCATGACATTCCTGTCTGGGTAATGGAACCGCTCAGGGGCGGAAAGCTGGCGAAGTTGAACGACGAACAGGAACAGGCACTGAAGGGGCTTCGTCCGCAGGAGGAAATCCCGGCATGGGCATTCCGGTTCCTGCAGTCACTTCCTGAGGTCAAGGTGATACTCTCGGGCATGTCTGATGAAGCGCAGCTTCACGCGAATATCGCCACATTTGAAGATGAAAAGCCTTTGGATGATAACGAAATGAAGGAACTGCTCAAGGTGTCTGAAACCCTTGCCGGTGAGAAATCTGTTCCATGCACCGCTTGTCATTACTGCATGGATCACTGTCCGCAGGGATTGGACATTCCTCATCTGATTGAACTGTATAACGAGCATGTTCTTACTACAAAGGCAGGACTGTTCGGGTTCATTGCTCCGATGGCGCTGGCGGCCATACCGGAGGATAAACGTCCGGCGGCGTGTCTGCACTGCGGAAGCTGCGAGCAGGTCTGTCCTCAGCAGATAAAGATATCTGACGTAATGACTGACTTTGTTGAAAAGATTGGCTAGAAGAAAGGCAAGGACACAAATGGAACTTAAGGAGTTATTAGGGCATTTTAACAATGGAGATACGATCGGGGAAGACTGGGCTGTAATTGAACAGATGCGCTTTTACAGCCGTCAGGCCAGAAAGATTACGCTGGAAATCAATTCGAAATATCATGAACCGGATGAACTGGCCAGGCTGTTCTCTGAGCTTATCGGCGAACCGGTAGGGGAGAACTTCGGTTTGTTTCCGCCGTTTTATACTGACTTCGGAAAGAATATTCACATCGGGAATCAGGTGTTTATCAACGCGGACTGCAAGTTTCAGGACCAGGGAGGAATCTACATCGATGACGGCGCGCTGATAGGACACGGAGTAGTGCTTGCGACACTGAATCATGACATGGATCCGGAGAAAAGACAGCAGCTCCATCCGGCCCCTATCCATATCGGAAAAAGGGTTTGGATCGGTGCCAACGCGACAATTCTGCCTGGTGTAACCATTGGCGACAATTCTGTAGTCGCGGCCGGCGCAGTGGTAAATAAAGATGTTCCCGCCGATACTGTTGTGGGAGGTGTTCCCGCAAGAGTCATATCAAATTCAGTAAACACATAAATCAGTACATATACAAGGGCTGCAAATGAGTGGGGAGACATATGATGAACCAGACGGAGAGAAGACAGTATCTTATCAAAAGGCTTCTCGCGGAAGAGCCTCAGTACAGTGATATCGAAACGCCTGCTGACGCACAGGGGCAGAGGAGGCTTTTGCGCGGGCTCATGAATGTCAGGCGCCCGGGACAGATTGGAGAAGAGTTTCTGCGGGTTCAGGATGAGTATCTTACCGAAGCGGCACGTGAGAAAGGCGTCACGGACCTTGAGGAACTTAAACCCGTTGAAGAGGGAATCTATGTATGGCAAGGCGATATCACGACGCTCAGGTGTGACGCTATCGTGAATGCCGCTAACTCCGGCATGACCGGATGCTATGTTCCGTGCCACGGGTGCATTGACAACGCAATACATACATACGCGGGGGTCCAGCTCCGCAGCGCGTGCGCGCAGATCATGCAAAAGCAGGGGCACGAGGAACCGACGGGGCAGGCCAAGATCACTCCCGGATTCAACCTGCCGTGCAAGTATGTCATACATACAGTTGGGCCGATTATCATGGGAGAACTGACCGAAGAGGATGAGGAACTGCTGGGCTCATGCTACCGTTCGTGTCTGTCGCTGGCAGAGGAGAACGGGGTGAAGAGCATTGCGTTCTGCTGCATTTCAACAGGAGAATTTCATTTCCCTAACAGAAGAGCAGCTGAGATAGCGGTGAAGACAGTGCGGGATTACCGCAGGGAAAAAAACAGTGAAATTGAGGTGATATTCAATGTCTGGAAGGATATCGATGACGCAATCTACCGGGAGTTACTCGGATAATATACAAAGGCTGAAAAAGGCGATCGCTGAAGCGGACGCAATAGTGATCGGCGCGGGCGCCGGTCTTTCAACATCCGCGGGATTCACATACAGCGGAGAGAGGTTCGAAAAGTACTTCAGCGACTTTGGAGAAAAGTATGGCTTCAATGACATGTATTCCGGAGGTTTTTATCAGTACGAAACACCGGAGGAAATGTGGGCGTACTGGTCGCGTTACATTTACATCAACAGATACATGGACGCTCCGAAGCCTGTGTATGAGAATCTGCTTGAGCTTGTAAAGGATAAAGACTACTTCGTGATCACAACAAATGTGGATCACTGCTTCCAGAAGGCCGGCTTCGATAAAGAGAGGCTGTTCTACACTCAGGGCGATTACGGGCTCTTTCAGTGCAGTGAGCCGTGCACACCCGTCACTTACGATAATGAAGAGATGGTGCGCGGCATGGTGGAGCGGCAGTCCGACATGAGGATTCCGAGCGAACTGATTCCTAAATGCCCGAACTGCGGCAAGCCTCTTACCATGAATCTTCGTTCAGATGACAAGTTCGTTGAAGACGAAGGATGGGACAGGGCGGCAGAACGGTACAATCAGTTTCTTAGGACGAGAAAGGGGAAGATTCTGTATCTGGAACTGGGCGTCGGCTACAATACGCCCGGCATCATAAAGTTCCCGTTCTGGAAGATGACGGCAAATAATCCTGACGCGACGTATGCGTGTGTTAATTTCGGAGAGACGATGTTTCCTGAAGATATACAGGGGCAGACCATCTCTATTGATGGTGACATAGGACAGGTAATTGAAGATATTATTCATTAACGGAAAAATATTCACATCCAACCGCAGGCAGCTTTACGCGGAAGCGATGCTGGTCGAAGACGGTGTAATAAAGTGGATTGGAAACGACCCTGCGGATGAAAAGGCTGAAGTGGTTGATCTTAAGGGACAGACAGTCATTCCGGGAATCGTTGACGCCCACATGCATCCGATGATGCTTGCGGAATACAGCAAGCAGATTGCCTGTCTGCCGCCGCGCGTAAATTCCATTGAGGAACTGATCAGTGAGATATCAGAAACTGCAAAGGCAACAGAAGAGGGCGGCTGGATCCGCGGCTGGGGATACGACGAAGGCAAATACGTGGAGAAACGTTCGCCGAACCGCTATGATCTGGACCGAGGCTGCGCGGACAAACCGGTATTTCTCGTCCGCAGCTGTGAACACATCCGCTGTGTCAACAGCAAAGCCCTTGAGATCGCGGGCATCTCAAAAGATACGCCGGATCCTCCGGGCGGTAAAATCGATCGCGATGAAGCAGGTGAACCTACAGGCATACTTCGCGAAAGCGCTCGTGATCTGGTGATTCCTTTCATGCCGAAAGAAACTGAGGAGCAGCTTGTCGGCGCTCTCGTTGATCTGGGCAATCTGCTCAGTTCTCAGGGAATCGTTGCCATTGGTGACATGGGGAATCTGCACCCGGGAGGCAATTACGGCTACTTTGTTAAAGCAAATGAGCGGGGCTTTAAGCAGCGCGCCGCGCTGTACTACATGTGGGATTATTTTGATAAGGATCCGTCCTTTGATATAACGCCTCAGATCATGGATCGTGACGCGCGCATCCGCGTCGCCGGACTGAAACTGATAGGCGACGGCAGCATAAGCGGCAGAACCGCGTGGCTGAAAGAGCCGTACCTTGGAACAGAAGAATACGGCATGCCCGTTTACTCCGATGAACTCATGGAGAGCGCTATTGCTTTTGCAAAAGAAAAGGGATGTCAGTTGGCGGTGCACGCAATGGGAGGGCGTGCCATTGACCGCGCTGTAAATCGTGTCTTCGATGAAGAGGGCTGGACCGACGGCAAGTCGCCGTATCTGCGGGTAGAGCACCTGACTGAGCCGTCAGAAGAAGCCATGGCAAAGGCAGCGGAGAAAGGCTTTGCCTTTGCAAGCCAGCCTATCTTCGAATACTGTGAGATCGAGACTTACAAATCCAACATGGACGAAGCCAGACTGAAGACTCTTTATCCGCTTCGGACAATGCTGGACAGCGGAGTGAAACTGTGCATCTCAACTGATGCGCCGGCGACATCATGGGCGACACCGTCAGACCCGTTTGTGAACATCAAGGCGGCTGTTACGCGCCGCGCCTGTGACGGTGCGGACATAGGACAGGATCAGCGGCTCGACATTGAAACGGCAGTCATTCTCTACACGAAGGAAGCTGCGGAGATCTGCGGTTTCGGACATCTGGGACAGCTTTCGCCGGGCTACAGCGCGGATTTTATCGTGCTGAGTGACGATATTTTCTCAATAGGTGCAGATCAGATCGACCGGGTTCATGCCGCTGAAACATGGATCAACGGCGAGTGCGTCTATTCAGGATAAGCAGTTAAGGCTGAAAGGGGATAGTATTGTAATGAAGGTTCTCATACTTGCGCTAAGCGGTTTCGAAATGCTTGAGTTCAGCGCGTTTGCGGATGTGCTTGGCTGGGCGAAGCTGGAGGGCGGACTGGATATTGAATATGATACCGCAGGTTACTCCCGCGAGGTGAGGAGTACATTTGATGTGCCGATTACAGTGGACCGCGTGCTCTGGAGAAGAGGAGCGGGGGTGTGCTGCCCTGTGAGTGTGTGCGCGGATGATTATGACGCGCTTGCGATTCCGGGAGGATTTGAAGAGTACGG
>JAFRCM010000041.1 GCA_017404365.1 Bacillota bacterium | reverse complement strand
ATAAGGAGATAACGAAAGAATGAATTTCAACAAGACGGAACTGACGCTGGATCAGCTGCTTCCTATATTCGACGGTATCACTGACGCGGTATTTATCGACGACGCCAACGGCATATGCCAGTGGTGCAACGACGCGTGCGAGGACATCTACGGCATAGAGATGGATGAAATCGTCGGCAGGAAGGTTGACGAGCTCGAGAAAGATGGAATATTCACTCCTTCCGTAACCCGAAGGGTGCTCGATGAAAAGCGTGAGGTTACCATAATACACGAGAACCGCTTCGGCAAAAGACTGCTGACGACGGGCACGCCTATTTTCATCCCGATGACCAGCGGAGGCTGGGTAGCCGCGGGCGAGGGCAGATATACGAGAAAGATTGCCTTTGTAGTATCCACTTCGAGAGACATTACGCAGATCTATGATGCTTCTGGCAAGCGCGCTGATCTGATAAACACCAGAGTGCTGGGATCGGGAATGCTGCCGGCGAACGGATTGTCAGCAAGAGATATCTTTCGCAAAGGCAGACTGCAGGATCAGAAGGGCTTAGACGAACTGGAACTCGGCACTGAGAAAATCGTCTCCGAGAGCGAGGCCATGAAGAACGTTATTGCGCTGACCAAGAGACTGGCTCCGGTTAACACCACCGTCCTGATCACAGGAGAATCAGGAGTGGGCAAGGGCCTTATCGCCAGGACGCTTCACGAGGAAGGAAACAGATGGCAGAAGCCGCTCGTGACAGTCAACTGCGGAGCGATTCCTGAGAACCTCATAGAATCGGAACTGTTCGGATACGTGGCGGGAGCCTTTACGGGATCCAGGTCAGGCGGCAAGAAGGGACTTTTTGAGGCCGCGCAGGACGGGACCATATTCCTGGATGAAATATCCGAGCTGCCGCTGAATCTTCAGGTCAAGCTTCTGCAGGTCATTCAGGAGAGACAGATAACTCCAGTAGGAGGGACCAAACCGATTCCGGTCGATGTCAGAATCATCTCCGCGACGAACAGGGATCTTGAGAGCCTGGTCAGGGAAGGAAAGTTCAGAGAGGACCTTTACTACAGGCTGAACGTTGTTCCTATCAACGTGCCGCCGCTCAGGGAGAGGCCTGATGACATTCTGCCTCTCATCCAGAGAAATCTGGTGCGCTGCAACAAGGAGCTGGGCGAGGCAAAGACAATAAGCGCTGACGCTCTTTCGGTTCTGATGAAGTACCCTTGGCCGGGCAACATCAGAGAACTGCAGAACATCGTCGAGAGACTGGTCATAACCACGTCCGGGAGCGTCATCACCGAGGATGACATCTTCATATTCATCAAGCAGGCGGCGGACGAGAACCCGACAGTATATGAGGAGCTGTCGCTGACGGCGGCGTTGGAGAAGGCGGAGAAGGAGATTCTCAGCCAGGCTGTTGAAAACTACGGATCGACGCGCGCCATCGCAAGGGTGCTGAAAGTCAGCCAGCCGACGATCGTGAGAAAGCTGAACAAATACGGGCTCGTGACGAACGAGAAGCAGTAGAAGCGCGGCAGCAATCCGGATGCAAAGGCAACCATCAGCAATTGAGCTGCAAAGGCAGTCGCGCAGATTGATAAACAATTCGAAAACAATCTGGAAGGATGGTTTACAATGCGATACAATACTGAATCAGCGATACAAATGTGAATCGGAGTGCTGAAACGTGCCGAAATTACGCCAGTTAGCCTGTACCAACGCTTTCGGCGGTTGTTAAATAAGTGTCAAGTCGTGTGATACAGAAATGAATCAAAACGCCATTTTACATGGCGTTTTATTTTGCGCCTGGATCGGGATGAAAATGCGGACAAGGGAAAAAAATAAAAAAACCCGAAGCGCAAAACAAGCATCAAACCCAGGCGCAGCAAGGGTTACAGCAGGACGGACTGCTTTTGCATAAAGAATTGGAAAAGGTTTTATATCATAGTTGGCACACTTTATGCGTAATAGAGAAGTGGGTCAAAAGGGGGAAATCTTCCGGATGGCTCGCATTAATTCGTTAACTAAAAGTCATTTTTATAATATAACAAAGGAGGAAATTAAAAATGGCAGAAGAACTGAACATCAAAGGTTATGTAGAAGATCTGGTAGCAAAAGCCAGAGCAGCACAGAAGGTTGCAGAGAACTTCACTCAGGAAGATGTTGACCTGATCACTGCAGCAGTAACTTATGAACTGACTAAGCCTGAGAACATCAAAGAGTTCGCAGAGAAGCTGGTAGAAGAGTCAGGCATGGGTATCCCTGCTGACAAGGAAGGCAAGATCATCGGTAAGGTTTGGGGTTCATACCTCCAGATGAAGGACAAGAAGACTGTAGGTCTCGTAGAAGACAATCCTGAAACTGGAATGCAGGCTTATGCAAAGCCAATGGGCGTTATCGCTGGTATCATGCCTGTAACCAACGGTGAAGCTACACCAATCGTTAAGTCAAATATGGCTCTGAAGACTAGAAACGCTATCATCCTCGCACCACACCCTAAGTGCAAGAAGCTGAACGTTGAAATCGTTGACAAAATCAGAGCAGTCCTGAAGAAGCTCGGATATCCAGAAGACCTGGTACAGACTTGTGCTCCTGAGTATGTTAAGATCTCAACTTCACAGGAACTGATGGCACAGTGCGACTTCATCCTGGCAACAGGCGGCGAAGCACTCGTAGAGTCAGCTTACTCATCCGGAACTCCGGCTATCGGCGTTGGTGTTGGTAACTGCGTATCCATCGTAACTGGCAAGACTGACCTGGACGACGTAGCAGAAATGATCTGCACTTCAAAGGCTTATGATAACGCTACTTCCTGCTCAACTGAGAACATCATCCTCGTTTATGAGTCATGCTTCGATGAGTTCGTAGAGAAGATGAAGGCTCACGGCGCTTACATGTGCAACGAAGAAGAGAAGGAGAAGCTGAAGGTAACCATGTGGCCGAACACTCCTAACGATCACGTACTCAACAGAGCTATCGTTGCTCAGAACTGCGAGACAATCGGTAAGCTGGCTGGCATCCCTGTACCTGCAGGCACAAGATGCATCATGGCTATGGAAGAAGGCGCTGGCCTTGATCACCCATTCGGCGGCGAGAAACTGTCACCAGTATCCGGCGTACAGAAGGTTAAGGATCTGGACGATGCAATCGCAAGACTGAACGTCATCCTCGACTACCAGGGCAAGGGCCACAGCTGCGGCATCCACACGAACGACGATGCTGACGTAGCTAAGCTGGCAGAGGCTGCTCCTGTAACGAAGTGCGTTGTTAACCAGCCACAGTGCCTGACTAACTCCGGCGGCTGGAACTGCGGATTCCCAGTATCCATGACTCTGGGTTGCGGAACTTGGGGCGGCAACAGCGTATCCCACAACGCTACTTACAAAGACCTGCTCAACTACACTTATGTATCAGAAAGAGTTCCTAACTGGAAGCCTGAAAAGGTTGAAGACTTCATCGATGCAGCAGTAATCGCAAAGGTTGACGCTTAATTGGTAAATGTAGTAAAGGAGATAATGACATGTCAGCTATTAAAGACAAAGATGTAAAGTACAATCTT
>JAFRCM010000040.1 GCA_017404365.1 Bacillota bacterium | reverse complement strand
ACGTCCACGCTGGATCCTGACGATCCGTCCACCGGCATCAAGCAGACCCGTCCGGCTTTCGGCGGTAACCTGATGGCGACCATCATCTGCCCGAGAACCAGACCTCAGATGTCAACGGTTCGTCCTGGCGTAATGCAGAAGAGAGAGCCGGTCGAAGGTGCAACAGGCGAGATCATCGATGTTAAGACCACGGTATCCGAGGACGATATCCACATCAAGATCAAGGACGTTGTCAAGTCCGCTAAGGAAATGGTATCCCTGACTGACGCTGACATCATCTGCTCAGGCGGAAGAGGACTTGGCGATCCATCAGGATTCGAGCTCATCAAGGAATTCGCTGACAAGGTTGGCGGAGTTGTAGGTTCATCCCGTGCGGCTGTAGACGCAGGCTGGATCGATCACTCACACCAGGTAGGACAGACAGGAACTACTGTAAAGCCTAAGATCTACTTCGCTTGCGGTATCTCCGGCGCTATCCAGCACCTGGCAGGAATGCAGACTTCAGACTGCATCGTAGCGATCAACAAGGATTCCGACGCTCCTATCTTCGAAGTTGCTGACTTCGGTATCGTAGGCGACCTGTACAAGGTAATCCCTGAGATCATTGCTGAGTGGGACAACGCAGAAGCTCTGTATGACGCTTCAACAAAAGAATAAACTGACAGTGTTAATGAATCACACCTATTAATCAGTTGAAAGTTCAATTAAATATAAAGGGTGTCACAGAAATGTGACACCCTTTTATTATGTGTTGCGCATGGTTAAGCCTTTCAGTCGATGTACTGTTTGAGCTTTGTTAGCGGAAGACCCACCACGTTGTCGAAGTCTCCCTCGATGTGGTCGATGTACTTCTCGAACGTGCCCTGTATGGCGTATCCGCCGGCCTTGTCGTAAGGCTCGTCGGTCTGCACATAGGCGCGCAGTTCCTCGTTGGAATACGTTTTGAAGAATACTTCAGTGTCCTCGTAAAAACACTGAGCCTGCCTTTTGCCGTCTCTCATTTCGTACTGACCGGCCTTATCCAGAGTCATCTGACCGTAGTAGGAGACACTGCAGACGCAGCAGCCGGTAACGACGTGATGTGAAGTGCCTCTGAGAGCGCTCAGAATGCGATATGCGTCGTTTTCGTCCTTGGGCTTGCTGATTATGCGTCCGTCGTGCACAACAACCGTGTCAGCGGCGATTATCTTGATGTCTTCACCCGAAAGAGGCTGGTCTCCGTTAACCGGGAACCGTACGGGGTTGTGCACCGTAAGCCCGTCCTCAGCGAGAGGAGTGATTTCATCGGCAACAGCAAAAGCCTTCTTCATGGCCAGATACATGGTCGCTGTCTCAGGCTTCATGTCGAAGGGCAGATTTTCCATTATTGATGCCGGCCTGACCACAGGGTCATAGCCGGCATTCTGTAACATTTCTATGCGTCTCGGAGACGCGGAAGCAAGTATGATCATTTATCAACCACCCGTTTCTGGATCCGGTGTTGGAGGATCCGGTGGTGTTGGAGGAGAAGGAGGAGTATCTCCGCCACCGCCGCCGCTGCCGGTATCCTGTGTAGGTGATGCAGGTGCAGTTGTAGGTGCAGGCGCAGCGGTAGGTGCCGCAGTAGGTGCTGCAGTCGTGGATTCGGTTTTTTCTTCCTTCGTCTTTGCCTTTGTCTTTGTCTTCTTCTTGACTACCTTAGAGTAGGTTCCTTCAGTATAGTATTCTCCGCCGACTCTGGTTACATTTGACGGCATCTCTGAGAATGTTGCGCGAGGCAGATCCTCACAGCAGCGCTGCATTATTGCCGCCCAGAATCCCGCTGCCTTGTAGGAGTAGTTGGAAACTGACATGTTTATGTCGTTGCCCATCCACAGGGACATGGAGTAGTATGGCGTGAATCCGGAGAACCAGATATCATACATGTTACTTGTTGTACCTGTCTTACCGCCGGAAGGCTGTGAGCTTATGGAAGCGTTGCGGCCTATACCTCTGGTAACTACAGTATTGAGAACGTCGGTCATTATGAACGCTACGCCAGGGTCGTATACCTGAGTTTCCTCGGCCTGCTTCTCGAACAGAATGTTGCCGTTGGAGTCGAGGACCTTGGTGTAGAATATCGGAGTCTTGTAGACACCGCCATTAACGAATGTCTCATAAGCCGCTGCCTCCTCGAGAGGGGAGAGACCATGGGTCAGACCGCCGAGTGAGATTGCGGCAGGGTTGAGGTCATTCTTGTCATCGAGAGTAGTTATGCCGTTTTTCTTGAGCATGTCGAGACAGTACTCAGCGCCGACGTTGCGGTCAATCTGCTGGAATATCTTGTAGGAGCAGACGTTCAGCGACTGCTGAAGAGCCTCTCTTACAGTAACAGGACCGTGGTAGCGGTGGTCGTCGTTCTTAGGCCATACTCTGCCGTTTCCATCTTTAGTCATGGCATCGTTTATGACACTTCCAGCGGTTACATATTTACCCCAGTCGGAGCCTTCGCTTGTGTCAAGACTCAGCTTCTTATTATCCTCAGCGTATTCGTAACTCATCTGAATCGCCGGTCCGTATACAGCTATAGGCTTGATTGAGGATCCAGGCTGACGAGGGTTGACGGCTCTGTTGTAGAGCTGCTTTCCTGTAGCTCCGCGGCCGCCCATCATGCCTTTGACTTCGCCGGTCTTGTTCTCGATTATTACAGCTGCAGCCTGCGGCTGGCGTATCTTCTGCTTGAGAGTATAGTAGTCATCTGTAACTTTCAGTCCATCCTCGGACTTCTTGAAGAAGTCAGGGAAGTCGTTGAAGAACTGTGCCGAGATGACGCAGTTGCCGTTGCCGTCCAGTGACTTGTATTCCGCCGGTATGGACAGGGCACCGTTCTCTATGAAGTAGAACTTGCCGTCGTCTTCTTTCTTGAACAGGCTCTTGAACTCAACGCTTATGTCAGTTCCCGCTGAAGAAGAAGTCTCGTAGAAGTTCAGTCTCTTGTTCCTGACCAGAGTCATGCTTCCGTCGGAATTCTTGTTGTATTCATCCTTTTCAAGAACAAAGTTGTCTTTATCATCAAAGTAGTTCGAGTATGCGTACGCCAGAACAACACCGTCCTCGCTGATCAGGTTTCCGTCAGCATTTGTCCTGGTGTATGCGATGGAAGTGAAGTTGCTGTCATCTTCGAATTCCTCTTCCATGATATTCTGGATATTTGAATCCATGGAAGTGTAAATCTGAAGACCCTTTGTGTATACCATGTTCTCGGCGTCACTCTCTGAGATGCCGTATTCTTCCATGATGTCATCGATGAGCATCTCCAGAGCATAGTCGGTGAAGTATGATGTTTTGCTGGCGTCAGCTACTGTTCCGATCTTGATTTCATCCCTGATGTCCTTGGAAAGCGCTTCGTCACGTTCCTGCTCGGTGATGTTTCCGCTTGAACACATGTTGCTCAGGATGTATTCTCTTCTGTCCTTCGTCATGTCACCGTTATAGAGATAGGTAACAGCTGAAGTCTTTTTGATCTTCGGAAGGGAAGTCTGCGTGTTGTAGTAGTCTGAATATACCAGCGCGTATACGTCAGGCGACTGAGGCAGAGCCGCGAGGGCTGCGCACTGCTCGAGTGTGAGCTCGCTGGCGTTCTTCGAGAAATACGATTCGGCAGCCGCCTCAACACCATAGGAGTTGAATCCCAGATATATGGTGTTCAGGTAAGCCTCCATGATCTGCTCCTTGGAGAGATCCTTCTCGAGCACAATGGTGCAGTACATCTCCGTCAGCTTACGAGACAGGGAACGCTGACTCTTGATTTCGGCAAGATAAACGTTTCTGGCAAGCTGCTGCGTTACCGTCGAAGTACCGGCAACTTCGCCTCCGCCGAAGAGACTCTCCTTGACGGCTCCTATCATACGTATGAAGTTAAATCCATTGTGCTTCCAGAACGAGTGGTCTTCTATGGCGATTACCGCGTTGACCATGTTCTCAGGAATATCCTTGTATTTGATTACAGTTCTGTTTCCATCGGAGAAGTACAGACTCTCGATTTCGTTTCCGTCTGTGTCATACATTAATGAACGCTGGCTGATCTGTGAATAGATGTCGTCAGTATTTATGATAGGGGCCTTGAGGAATATAAAACCAACGTAGATGCCCACGGCAAATACTGCCATGAGGATCACAGCTACAATTGTTTTAAGAAAGGCGGAACCAGGAGAATCCTTTTTTATCGGTTTGCGATTTGTTTTGCCTGAAGCGCTTCCGCCGAATTTTGAAGAAGCAGCGACAGCTCTTGCCTTTACGCTGGCTTTTCTGTCAGAAGCCTTTGGTTTATCTGATTTGCCTTTGAAGACTTTTTCCTGGCGCCTTTTGACTTGCGGTCGGCCTTTGCCTTCTCGGCTCTGGCTTTCCTGTCAGCCTTCTTTGTGGCTTTCCCGGCTTTTTTAGCGTCGCCCGCCGCAGGATCGCCGTCTGCAGAATCAGATCTGAAGCTGGTAGCTGAGCCATATGAATACTCTGCGTCAGCAGCATCAGCACTGTAAGTGTCAGTTTCAGAAATCTTGCTCGATTCCTTTTCGACTATTTCATCGAATTTATCAAAGAAATCGTCGTGTGTTTCGTCATATTTGTTAGTCAATATTCTATCCCCCGAATTTCGATTAAACATACACAAGAATTATATCATAGGAAGGGCATTGTTTGTGAAAAAACCATGAAAAAAGATAATGGAAATAAAAGGCATTAATGCTTGAAAATGTAAATACAATATGATAGTGTGATTGCGGGGCAGGAAAGGGATTGGAGAGATGCTGAGAAGGCCCATGCTTTTCGCCGCCTTCGGGTGCGCGGCAGCTGTCATATTATCTTATTACGCAGGCATGGCTGCCGCTGTTTTGATTCCGGCGGCGGGCGCGGCTGCCTTTGCATGTGCCGGTCCGTCGGACAGAAAACGCACTGCGGCCGTTGTGCTGCTCGTGTCATACTGCCTGGGACTTGCCGCCTTCTGGCACGCTGAGATTGATTTCGGGAGGAATTGCGCAGAGCTATCCCGGATTTCTGAAGCGCAGCAGGAAGCCGACATGTGCGGCGAGATAATCGACTGCGAGAATAAAGTTTCCGGTTCAGGCGATCAGTATCTGCAGATGACTGTGCGGACAGAATACGGCAGAATCATATGCAAAAGTTACGAAAACTGCCAGATAGAAGGCAGCGCAGCAGAGGGCTGCGCCGCTGAGGTCAGAGGACGTATTCAGGACCCTGAGGGCAGGCGCAACCCCAACTGCTTTGATTACGCTCTTTATCTGAGGTCCATGGGCGTAATAAAGACCATGAGGTGTGACAGCGTCATAGTTCAGCCGGCTCGGCCATTCACTGAAGCGCCCCTGTCCTTTATAAGAAACAGAGTTTTCACTGTCAGAGAGAACTTTATATCAAAGCTCACAGAAGAAACAGACATCAGAACGGGCGCTCTGATACGCGCGCTGATGTTCGGGGACAAAGGCAGTCTGGATGAAGATGTTCTGGATTCTTTCCGAAAAAACGGGACGGCGCACATTCTGGCGGTCAGCGGTCTTCACATCGGCATTATCTACGGCTTTATTCTGAAACTCTGGAGATGGAGAAGAGGTTGGGTGTTCATGCTGTTCAATACTGTCTTCTTCATGCTCTATGCCGCGGCAGCCGGATTTTCGCCGTCTGTGACAAGAGCCGTAATCATGGTTCTGCTTCACATAGCGGCAGGTATAAGGTGCCGGAGGTACGATCTGGCGAACGCTGCTTTTATAGTTTTTACGGCGGTAATTCTTCATAATCCGTATATGGTCTTTAATTCGGGTTTTCAGATGTCATTTCTGGCGGTTTTGTCGCTAACTCTTGTTCTGCCGTATCTTAAGAGGTTTTATTCGGGCATTTTTCTCGCAAGCGCTGCTGTTCAGATAGGGCTTGGACCCTTCATGCTCTACAGTTTCAATTATGTTTCTGTTCTTGCTGTCGTAATAAATGTCCCTGTTGTCGCTCTGGCGGGTGTCATAGTGCCCGCGGCGCTGGTGTCAATGACGCTCGGCACGGCGGGGATGCCGGCTTTTGATATGTGCGCGGGACTTCTTAGACCGATGTGCGAGGTGCTGGTAAGAATCAACGAGGTTACTCAGACAGATGGAATTACGACATTTCAGTTTGCCAGTCCGCCTCTTTGGGCGATGGCAGGGTACTATCTGTGCCTTCTGATGTTCGCAACGGAAGAAGGAAGACTCCGGCTCATCAGGGCATCAAGCAAAGGAAGGCATGTGATCAGGACGCTTCTGATCATAGCTGTGATGAGTACAGTCTTTACTGCCTTTGCATCTGATGGATTCAGAGATTGTGACCTGACGTTTGTGGATGTGGGGCAGGGCGACTGTGTATGCGTCAGAACAGATGCGGGAGTCATGAGCCGCCAGCGGTGTTACCTATTCGACGGCGGGGGAAGCGCTGATTACAACGTGGGAAAGAAGGTCCTGCGGGAGTATCTGCTAAAAAACGGTGTTTCTCATGTGGACGCTGCTTTTGTAACGCACCTGCATACCGATCATTACAAAGGCATATGCGAGCTGGCGAAGGAAGGAATGGTGGACAGGATTTATGTATATGAGGCGAATTTACTTAAAAGACAGCAGATAATTGATGAAACAGGGCTCACTGAAGACAGAATCGGGTACCTTGCGGCAGGGGACATGGTGGATTTGGATGGTGTACATAATCAGAATTCTGTTTATGTTGAAGTTCTGCATCCGAGGCGTAAATCCGCGTCTGAATACAGGAAATTGATATCTGACGAAACAGACGAAAACCTTCTGAGCCTTGTATTCAAGGTCACATTTTCAGGTCGCAGGGATTCAACATCTGTACTCATAACCGGTGACATGGGTGAAGAGGGAGAAGCCGAATTATCGAAATCCGCGCGCACGGCACTGAAGTCGGACATTCTCAAAGTGGGACATCATGGAAGCAAAACCAGCTCAACAGAGGGGTTTCTCGCCGCTGTGCGTCCTGACGTGGCCGTAATTCAGGTAGGAAAGAACAACATGTACGGCCATCCGACGCCCGAGGCCATTGAGCGTCTTACCGCTGCCGGCGCGGAAATCTACCGAAATGACATCATGGGCGCCATCGGATTCGATATAAGAAGGGGTAAAGTGAAGGAGGTTAAGACTATGATCAGGCAATAATTGAACAAATGGCTATGAATTGCATCAAATAGCAATGAATTAAAAAGGCAAAGGTGTTTTTATAGGTGCTATTTGAGGTGTACCCCGTTTTGTAGAGTACAACATTAACATATTGTTCTGCTCCGAGCCTCGTTGTAATACTGGGCTGGAGTCAAATAACCATTAGCAGCATGTGGTCTCAGATTCGTGTAGAATGACCACACATATTCATACACCGCCGAGTTGGCTTCTTCCAGGGTGTTGTAAACTTTGTCGCAGAACTCGAGTTT
>JAFRCM010000039.1 GCA_017404365.1 Bacillota bacterium | reverse complement strand
GCTGTTTTTTCGCCTTGGCCGGCATAATTTCTGATAAACAAGTGGTATTTGGTGGGTTTGGGTTGTTTTTGCACCTGAATTGACGGTCGAATTGTGAGAAATCAGCTCGTGTTGTGAGATTTTTACACCAAGATGCCGTTTTTTACACAAACACCCGCGGCGCTCGCCATGACACCCGCGGCGCTCGCCACGCCCGGGTTTTTCTTTTGTTTTTTCGCTCTTCATACCCAATCTCGCATAGACATCACAACGCCTGTTATATATAATGAAATCGCATGGGAGCAGGTCCGGCGGGTTCGTGGCCGGGCAGGCGACGCCAACACATATCAAGTGAAATCGGAGGCAAAAGATGAAACTTTACGAAAATGGAATTTATCTTGTAAATGGTACAGAAATAATAGAAGACAACGGGGATGCGGCTGCGAAACTGGCGCAGAAGGGCATAACCGCTGACAAGGCTGAAGCTGCAAAGGGCACAATGGCATACAACATACTGAAGGCCCACAACACTTCAGGCAACATGGAAAAACTGCAGATCAAGTTCGACAAAATGACGTCCCACGACATCACCTTTGTCGGAATCATTCAGACAGCCAGAGCGTCCGGACTCGAAAAGTTTCCGATTCCATACGTGCTGACCAACTGCCACAATAGCCTTTGCGCTGTAGGCGGAACTATAAATGAAGACGACCACATGTTTGGACTGACATGCGCCAAGAAGTACGGCGGCGTGTATGTTCCTCCTCATCAGGCTGTTATCCACCAGTACGCCCGCGAGATGCTGGCTGAAGGCGGAGCGATGATTCTGGGTTCTGACTCACACACCAGATACGGAGCTCTCGGCACGATGGCAATGGGCGAAGGCGGACCTGAACTGGTAAAGCAGCTGCTGTCACAGACTTATGACATCAACATGCCGGGCGTCATCGCCATCCACATGACGGGCGAGCCTGCAATGGGCGTAGGTCCTCAGGACGTTGCGCTGGCAATCATCGGCGAAGTGTTCAAGAACGGATACGTAAACAACAAGGTAATGGAATTCGTCGGACCTGGAGTCGCCTCGATGAGCGCGGACTTCAGAATCGGCGTCGACGTAATGACTACAGAGACAACATGTCTGTCATCCATCTGGGTTACGGACGAGAACATAGAAGAGTGGTACACGATCCACGGAAGAGCGGGCGACTACAAGAAGCTGGCTCCAGCTGACGTTGCTTACTACGACGGATGCGTCGAGATCGACCTGTCAGCCATCAAGCCGATGATCGCGATGCCGTTCCACCCGAGCAACACTTACACTATCGAAGACGTACAGAAGAATCTGGCGGACGTGCTCGCGGACGTAGAGAAGCGCGCGCTTGTCAGCTTGGACGGTCAGGTCGAGTACTCGCTGCAGGACAAGATCCGCGACGGCAAGTTCTATGTTGAGCAGGGCATCATCGCGGGATGCGCGGGCGGCGGATTTGAAAACATCTGCGCTGCGGCTGACATCCTGAAGGGCAAGTACATAGGCGCGGACGAGTTCACTCTCAGCGTATATCCGGCAAGTACGCCGGTCTACATGGAACTGCTGAAGAACGGCGCAGCCGCTACGATTCTCCAGTCAGGCGCGATCATGAAGACCGCTTTCTGCGGCCCTTGCTTCGGCGCCGGAGACACGCCTGCGAACAACGCTTTCTCCATCAGACACTCCACGAGAAACTTCCCGAACAGAGAAGGTTCAAAGCTTCAGAACGGTCAGATTTCATCAGTCGCTCTCATGGACGCGCGTTCAATCGCAGCGACCGCGGCAAACAAAGGCTTCCTGACGGCGGCAACTGAAATGGATTGCGAGATCAAGGCGCCGAAGTACTTCTTCGACGCGGAGATATACAAGAACAGAGTATTCGACAGCAAAGGCGTCGCGGCTCCTGAAACGGAAATCAAGTTCGGACCGAACATCAAAGACTGGCCGGCCATGAGCGCTTTGCCTGAGAACATGATTCTCAAGGTCGTATCGGAGATTCACGACCCGGTAACAACGACTGACGAACTCATTCCGTCAGGCGAGACTTCATCATACAGATCCAACCCGCTCGGCCTCGCGGAGTTCGCGCTTTCGAGAAAAGACCCTGCTTACGTAGGTCGTGCAAAGGCAGTCCAAAAGGCTCAGAAGGCTCTCGAGGAAGGAGAGGACCCTGTAGCGGCTCTGCCTGAACTGGCTTGTGTTCTGATGAAGGCTAAAACAGTTTGTCCTGAACTGGCTTCAGACAACATGGGAGTCGGCAGCACCATATTCGCGGTCAAGCCTGGCGACGGTTCAGCAAGAGAGCAGGCGGCTTCATGCCAGAAGGTTCTCGGCGGATGGGCCAACATTGCCAACGAGTACGCAACGAAGAGATACCGCTCCAACCTCATCAACTGGGGCATGGTTCCGTTCCTGATTCCGTCGGGCGACCTGCCTTTCGCGAACGGCGACTACATCTTCATTCCGAAGTGGCGCAAGGCGATCGTGGATAAGCTGACGTCGATTACGGCCTAGGTGATCAAGGGCGCTGAGGGTTGCGAGGCTTCCTGCTGCAAAGACAGCGGCTG
>JAFRCM010000038.1 GCA_017404365.1 Bacillota bacterium | reverse complement strand
CCATCATTCTGCCGGGCAGAATGTACAAGGAAGCTTTCGAAGACAGAAGACTGGCTCCAAAGAACCTGTCAAGATGTCTGGAAGACTCCGGAACGATCACTTCAAACTTCTTCCCTTGGAACACCTGCGGCGCTACAATGAGATCATTCCTGGGCGTAAACAGTGCGTACATTCCATTTGCTGTACTTAACTGGATCAACCCACTGGTTTCCATGTTCTACGGCGTAACAGGAATCACGATGCAGGAGATGACAGAAGAAGAATACCAGAAAATTCTTGAGGAAAGAGAAGCTGACAAGCAGGCTGCCATGGAGGCTGCTGAAGCTTAGCTCTCTTACATAAAGGAAGACATATTACTCTTCCTTGCTAAATATGTGGCACAGAAACCCGGCACCACCCCGGGTTTCTGTGTCTGATAAGCTCAAAAAGAGGTGACAAATGACTGCTTCTCAAATAGTGGCACTAGCCATATTTGTAGCTGTAATAGCTGTAATTGTATCAGAAAAACTTCACAGAGCAGCGTGTGCGCTGATAGGCGCGATGCTGCTTGTGCTCATAGGAATCCTGAATCCGGCGGAGGCTCTGGGATTCATAGATTTCAACACGATAGGAGTGCTCATCGGAATGATGATGTTCGTTGCTGTAGTTAAGAATTCGGGGATATTCGAATATCTGGCGGTAAAAGCAGCGAAGATCGCCAAAGGAAACCCCTGGAAGATCATGGTCTACTTCATGATCATCACGGCACTGCTTTCCGCGTTTCTCGACAACGTAACAACAGTTCTGCTGATTGGGCCGATGACATTCAGCATCTGCAAGACGCTGGAACTCAATCCGGTGCCATATCTGTTAACACAAATCATCTCATCGAATGTGGGAGGGACAGCGACCCTGATCGGGGATCCGCCGAACATCATGCTTGGAAGCGCAGCCGACATATCGTTCCTGCAATTCTGCATATATGACGGACCGATCGTAGTGATCGTAATGGCAGCTTCCATAATCACATTCAGGTTCATATATAAGAAAGGGCTGTCGGTTTCGCCTGAGAAGATGTATCTGATCATGAAGATGGATGAAAAATCCGAAATCAGAGATCAGGTACTTTTCGTCAAGAGCATAATCATGATCTGTCTGGTCGCGCTTGCTTTCATCATGCATGACACGTTGGGTCTTAAGACGAGTGTAATTGCGCTTTCATGCGCGGCGCTCATGATCCTGATCGGCAAGCAGGATGTTGAGGAAACGGTTCATGATGTGGAATGGCCAACCATTGTGTTCTTTGCGTTTCTGTTCATCGTGGTAGGCGGATTGGAAAAAGTGGGAATCATCCATATGATGGCAGAGGCAATGATTAACGCAACAGGAACCCACTATGTGGTACTCATGATTGTCATTCTCTGGGTATCCGCAATCTGCTCTGCTGTACTGGACAACATTCCGTTTGTTGCCACGCTGATTCCGCTGATTCAGACTATGTCGGCCGAAGGAATAGATGTATGGCCGCTCTGGTGGGCAGTGTCAATCGGCGCGTGCTTCGGAGGAAACGGAACGATCATCGGAGCATCGGCGAATGTCGTACTTACCGGAATATCAAACAGAAGAGGGTATCCAATCACATTCATGGATTATCTGAAGGTTGGGTTGCCTTTGATGCTGCTTTCAATCGTATTAGCAACAGTTTATCTGCTGGTGCTGTTCGGCGGATACTGGTCATAGAGAATAAGGAGGAAGACCATGAAGAAGAAACTTTCAGCAATAACAGCCGTTGTGCTCATGCTTGCAATGAGCCTGTTCATGTTCGCCGGATGCGGAAGCATGCAGGGACAGAATCTGGAGGATTACATGAAGGGCCAGCCGGCGATGAGAGGCTCAATCGACGCGCGGCTTGGAATTCTGAGCGGTGACGCCAAGGCCAGCGTCCAGTATACGGAGGATAACAAGGCGGAGGTCACAGTGCAGTATTACTCCATGTCTGATGAAGAAATCGCGGCCATTGAGCCGGACAAGGCCGAAATCAGATGCAAAAGCATCCTGAAGCCTGTATGCGAGCAGTTTGCTAAAGATACAGGCAATAAAGCCGAGGTGGTAATCATTGTTGAGGGACACAATCCGGATGAACATTAAGAACATCTGAACAAAAGACGCGAATAGGGCAGTCTGCCGCGGAAGACCCATCTGCGGCAGACTTTTTGAGTCTACATCTCGCAATCTGCACGGTTTTGTTATATACTAACTATGTATGTAAAGGAGATTTTCATGACCGGACAGATTGTTGCGATCATTATTTTAATATTGTTTTCAGCGTACTTTTCGGCGACCGAGACCGCGTTCACATCCATCAACAGGATCAAGCTCAAGACACAGGCGGGCGACGGCGATGACAAAGCGCAGAAAGTCCTCGATCTGGCTGACAAGTACGACAAGCTTCTGACGACCATCCTCATCGGAAACAACGTTGTCAACATCACGATGACAGCCATAGCTACGGTGATGTTCGTCGGACTGCTGGCCCACAACGGCGCCGCGGTTTCGACCATCGTGATCACTGTTGTCGTGCTTATTTTCGGTGAGATAACGCCTAAGAACATAGCAAAGGAAAAGCCTGAAGCATTCGCCAAGTTCTCGGCGCCGCTGATAAGCTTTTTCATGGCGATACTGACGCCTATAAACTTCATCTTCACAGAATGGAAGAAGTTCATCACCAGGCTGTTCAGGCTCAGCGGCGAGGAGACCATCACCGATGATGAAATACTGACAATGGTCGAGGAGGCCGAGACGGGCGGCGGCATAGATGAGGAGAGAAGCGAGCTCATTCAGAACGCCATCGAGTTCGACGAGCTCACGGCGGAAGAGGTCATGACTCCGCGGCCTGAGATGGTTGCCGTCGATACGGAGTGCGGCGAGGAGGAACTGGCCAGACTCTTCGAAGAGTCAGGCTACTCAAGAATTCCGGTCTACGAGGAAGACATCGATAAAATCATAGGCGTAATCAATCAGAAGGATTTCCACTACCATGTAGTGGGAACAGACAAGCAGATATCCGATTACGTTTCGCCGGTCGTTTTCGTGGCGGAGACCATGAAGATCTTCGACCTGCTCAGAAAGATGCAGCAGCTTAAGACCCACATGGCGATCGTCATAGACGAGTACGGCGGCACATCGGGACTTGTCACAATGGAAGACATAATCGAAGAGCTGGTCGGAGAGATATATGACGAGTACGACGTCATTGCGAACAAGGAAATAATGCCTTTGCAGAACGGAAGCTACAGAGTTATTTGCAGCGCCAACCTGGCGAAGGTGTTCGACTACTTCGGGATCGATGAAGACATCACCGAGGTAAATACAGTCAACGGATGGGTATCCATGATGCTGGATCACCTGCCGAAGAAGGACGACAGATTCGAAACGGAGATAGACAGAAAGAAACTCAAAGTCAGAGTTACAAAGGCTGACGCGAGAAAAGCAATAGAAATTAACCTCGTATGCGAAGACGTAGCGGAAGAGGATGAAACAGAAAGGACAGAGGACAAGTAATGGGTTTCATGGAGAAAGTATTTGGCGACCTCAACGAGAAGGAAGTCAAGAAAGTATCAAAGATCGCCGACAAGGTCATGGCTTATGAAGACGAAATGACAGCCCTGACCGACGATCAGTTAAGAGCAAAGACAGCCGAATTCAAGGAGAGAATAGCGGGCGGAGAGAGCCTGGACGACATCCTTCCTGAGGCATTTGCGGTATGCCGCGAGGGTGCGTGGAGATCTCTGGGAATGAAGCACTTCTACGTTCAGGTCATCGGCGGAATAGTCCTCCATCAGGGAAGAATTGCCGAGATGAAGACTGGTGAAGGTAAAACGCTCGTAGCGACGCTTCCGGCTTATCTGAACGCGCTCGAAGGCAAAGGTGTTCACGTAGTCACGGTTAATGATTACCTGGCCAAGCGTGACATGGAGTGGATGGGCAAGCTCTACACATTCCTCGGGCTGACAGTAGGCTGCGTAATCCACGGAATAAATGAAGAGGAAAGACGGGCCGCTTACCAGGCGGACATCACATACGGAACCAACAATGAGTACGGTTTCGACTATCTGCGCGACAACATGGTCACCTACAAAGAGAACATGATGCAGCGCGAGCTCAACTACGCCATCGTCGACGAGGTCGACTCGATTCTCATCGATGAGGCCAGAACGCCGCTGATCATATCCGGCCGCGGCGACAAGTCCACTGACATGTACAGGAGAGCCGACAGCTTCGTCAAGACGCTCATCCGCGGAACCAGAGACAAGGATACGAAGGTCGAGACGGGAGACTTTGTTGTCGAGGAGAAGGACAACCAGATTTCCCTGACTGAAGAGGGTGTTGAGAAGTGCGAAGATTACTTCGGAATCGACAACTTCTCCGATCCTGAGAACATGGAGATAAACCACCACGTCATGCAGGCGCTGAAAGCGCGCAACATGATGAAGCGCGACGTAGACTACGTCGTCCGCGATGGTGAGATAATAATCGTTGACGAGTTCACCGGACGTATGATGTTCGGACGCCGCTACAGCGACGGACTCCACCAGGCGATCGAGGCAAAGGAAAACGTACTCGTGCGTTCAGAGAGCAAGACGCTGGCTACCATCACTCTGCAGAACTATTTCAGAATGTACCAGAAGCTGGCGGGCATGACAGGTACAGCAAAGACAGAGGAAGCCGAGTTCACAGACATCTACAACATGGACGTAGTTGTCATTCCTACCAACAAGCCTGTCATAAGAGAAGACCTTGCCGACGCGGTATACGCGACTGAGAAAGGCAAGTTCAAGGCCATTATCGACAGAGTAATCGAGGCTCACGAAAAGGGGCAGCCGGTTCTGGTCGGTACAATATCAATAGAGAAATCCGAACTCATCGCTGACGCTCTGAGAAAGCGCGGCATCAAGGACTTCAACGTGCTGAACGCGAAGCACCATGAGAAGGAAGCTCAGATCGTCGCTGAAGCCGGACGTGAAGGCGCAATCACTATCGCCACCAACATGGCCGGCCGTGGTACCGACATCATCCTGGGCGGCAACCCTGAGTTCCAGGCCCGCAAGGAGATGGAGGAACTGGAATACGACGATGAGCAGATTGCCTTTGCGACAAGCTTCGTTCAGAGCGATGATCCTGATCTCCTCGAGGCCAGAGAGACATTCCAGCAGCTTCTCGAAAAGTTCAAAGCCGAGCGCGCGCCTGAACAGGAGAGAGTACGCGAGCTGGGCGGCCTTTGCATAATAGGTACTGAGCGTCACGAATCCAGACGTATCGACAATCAGCTGAGAGGCCGTTCCGGTCGTCAGGGAGACCCCGGACAGACGCAGTTCTGCGTCTCCATGGAAGACGAACTCATGAGGCTGTTCGGCGGCGAGAGAATGCAGAACATCGTCAGGAAGCTGGGCGTCGAGGAAGACGAGGCTATCGAATCCGGAATGGTTTCCAAGCAGATAGAGAACGCCCAGAAGAAGGTCGAGGGCAGAAACTTCGGTATCAGAAAGTACGTCCTCCAGTACGACAATGTAATGAACAAGCAGCGTGAGATCATCTACGGCGAGCGTAAGAAGGTTCTCTTCGGCGAGGACCTCCGTGAAGACCTCGACATGATGACGCGCAAATTCATAGATGAAGTAGTCGACCCGATCGTCATCGCGTCCAAGTATCCGGAGGAATGGGACTTCGATACGATGAACGAGGGACTGGCCAAGATCACCGGCCACTTTGAACCGCTCGAATTCGATGAGGAAGACCTGCACAACATGGACGAAGAGTCCCTGAAGAACGGTCTTTACGGAGAGTTCAGCGACATGTACGACGCCAAGGAAGAGGAAATCGGCGCGGACAGACTCCGTGAGGTCGAGCGCATGATCCTGCTGAGAGTCGTAGACAGCAAGTGGATGGATCACATCGACGCCATGGATCAGCTGAAGAGCGGTATCGGACTCAGAGGCCTGGGCGGACAGGACCCGGCTGCGGCTTACGCCCACGAAGGTTTCGCAATGTTCGAGCTGATGGTATCAGCGATCCAGGAGGAGTTCGTAAGGTACTGCTACAACGTTACTGTTACGACTTCCAGTGAGCGCCGCGACGTTATCGGGTCCGGACAGGAGCACAAAGACGAGTTCGACGACACCGAGATGCGTGAAGCGGCAGCGCGTCAGAAGGCTCAGGGCGGCAGCGTAGACATGGGAAGCGCGCCGGCACAGGCAGCGGTTCCTAAGAGAGAACACAAGCAGGAGACGGTTCGCCGCGAGACGCCGAAGGTCGGCCGTAACGATCCGTGTCCTTGCGGAAGCGGCAAGAAGTATAAGCACTGCTGCGGACGTAATGCTTAAGCGTCCGGCGGCACAGGAGTTTTGAATGATATTACTAGACGAATTAAAACAGAACATGCCGGATCTGGAAGCGGAACTCGCCGAGGCGGGGGAAGCGCTCCGTCCCGATGACCTTAAAGCAAAGGCAGCCGAGCTCGAGAAGAAATCGGCTGAGCCGGGCTTCTGGGACGATCAGGCCAACGCCCAGAAGATCATGAAGGAAAAGAAGTCCCTGGAGGACCGCGTGTCTGAGTACGAAAACCTGAACGGGCGTCTTGAGGACCTCGCCATCATGATCGAGATGGCGGAGGAGGCCGAAGACGAGGAGACGGCGGAAGAAGCAAAGGCAGAAAAAGAAGCTCTTGAAAGGGACATTGAAAGCCTGAAACTCAAGACTCTGCTCAATGATAAATACGACGAGAACAACGCGATTATTTCCATCCACGCCGGAAGCGGCGGAACGGAAGCGATGGACTGGGCCGAGATGCTCCTGCGCATGTATCTGAGATGGTGCGAGAAGCGCGGATTCAAGGCGAAGATCATGGACATGAATGACGACACGGAAGCGGGTATCAAGAGCGCTACTGTTTTTGTGGAAGGAGACTACGCCTACGGTTACCTGAAGAACGAGAAGGGCGTGCACAGACTGGTGCGCATTTCCCCGTTTGATTCCTCAGCGCGCAGACACACATCCTTCGCGTCTCTGGACGTGACGCCGGAAATCGAATACGATACAACCGTTGAAATCAATCCGGAAGATCTGCGTATCGACACGTACCGGTCGAGCGGAGCCGGCGGACAGCACGTCAACATGACGGATTCCGCTGTCAGAATCACTCACCTGCCGACACACATAGTCGTAACATGCCAGAACGAGAGGTCTCAGATACAGAACCGTGAGTTCGCCATGAAGATGCTCATGTCCAAGCTGATCGAGCTCAAGGAAAAGGAAGAGAAGGAATCCCTTGATGAGCTGAAGGGCGACTACAACCAGATCACCTGGGGCAGCCAGATCCGTTCCTATGTGTTCCAGCCGTACACCATGGTCAAAGACCACAGGACCGGCGCGGAAGTAGGCAACGTGCAGGCTGTGATGGACGGAGAGCTGGATTACTTTATCAACGAGAAGCTGAAGGCAAAGTAAAATATCGAAAGCGAAGTGCGAACGTGGAACTTGCCGGAAGAGGAAAAACATTCATCACATATATTCTGACGGGGGTTAGCTGCGGAATTGTCTGCGGCGGAGCCGCCGTCTTTTTCAGTTGGCTGACAACAATGTGCGACAGCGTATTCCACGCCCACGAGAAGCTGATATTCCTGCTGCCGATCGCCGGCATCGCGGTGGTTCTTCTGTACGATGAGTTCAGGAAGGAAGACGACCTGACCATGGATGCGCTGTACCGGCACATGCGTGACGGCAGGCCGCTGTCATTCTGGCTGGCGCCGATGATCGCCGTCAGCACATGCCTCGCATATCTGACGGGAGGATCCGTCGGAAGAGTCGGGTCTGCGCTTCAAATCGGGGGATGTCTGGCAGTCCTGATCGGAAAGAAGTTTGCGCTGCTGCGCAGATTCGCGCCGGCTCCGGAGCTTTTGCTGGCCTGCGGTATAGCGGCGGGATTCTGCGGAATACTGAACGCGCCGGTTGCGGGAGCGGTCTTTGGCGTCGAGGTGCTGGTCCTCAGCTATAGGAAGTGGATATATATTTTTCCTGCCCTCATCACCTCATTTATCACTTGGGGAATTGCGCGCGCGGCGGGCATATATTATGTTGATTTCCACGACCTTACAACGGCGACTGTCAGCACCACGGTTGTTCTGAAAGTGTTCGTGATTGCCTTTGCGGCAATGCTGATAGGAAGGATGTATTGCTTTGTGCGCAAAATCACCGTTAAAGGTTTTGAGGCATTGAACAACAGGTATCTCCGCGTGATCGCCGGAACAGTTCTCGTCATAGCGCTCACACAGATTCTAGGGCATACGAACTGCAACGGTATCGGATTCTCCTACGTCGACGCGGCGCTGGACGGACATAGCGCCACGCTGGCCTTTCTCTGGAAGCTGATGCTAACGGCGTTCACTCTCGGCTGCGGCATCAGAGGAGGAGAGATAGCGCCGACGATATTCATAGGAGCGACAGGCTGTTTCGCCGCGGGGCATCTGATCGGCCTGGATCCCGCGCTGGCGGCCGCCATAGGAATCGTCGGAGCGCTGGCGTCTGTAACCAACTGCCCGGCCGCGATCTTCCTCTACGGACTGGAGGCAATCAGCCTGAGTCCCGGCATGGCGCTGTACTTTTTCATAAGCGTCTGCATGGCCCACTTCCTGTCCGGCACAGGGGGCATATACAGCGAACAGCGCGCCGAAAAACAGATTCTCAAACCACACCTGTTCTGAGGACGAGGAGCCGCGTCTGATATACGGAATGTATACAGTATTTCATCGGCAAAAGGTCAAATTACAACTTGTATCAAAATGGGCGGTGTGTTAATATTTTATCGGTGATGCGAACAGCATCGCTTTGTCGTGTTGCTTTAGAAAGCAGCGCGCGTGTTTAGCATTAATAAAGGAGAGCATTTATATGGGTGCAGTAGTTGAAACTTTAATCAAATTCTGGGAATCAACCGGAGTTGCAAATTTCACGTACCAGAGCGGTATCATGATTGTGGTATCACTGTTCTTCCTGTATCTGGCCATCAGACACGGATTTGAACCACTGCTGCTGGTACCAATCGCCTTCGGCATGCTTTTGTCAAACCTGCCGATGACGGGAATCTTCATCAATGAGGTAGTCCATGAGGGCGTGGTGAACTCTAATGAGCTTGCGGACGCAGGCATATTTTCAATATTCTACATGCTGAAACCTGTGCTGCCTTCGCTGATATTCCTCGGCGTAGGAGCCATGACAGACTTCGGTCCGCTCATCGCGAACCCTAAGTCACTGCTCATGGGCGCAGCTGCTCAGCTGGGAATCTTCTTCGCGTTCTTCTCGGCTATCGCGCTGGGATTCAATGCGCAGGAAGCAGGCTCCATCGGTATCATCGGCGGAGCGGACGGTCCTACGGCAATCTATCTTACGACTAAACTGGCAGACCATCTGGTCGGACCAATCGCTGTTGCGGCGTATTCGTACATGGCCCTCGTGCCGATCATCCAGCCGCCTATTATGACAGCGCTGACCACCAAGCACGAGCGGGAGCTCAAGATGGAACAGCTGCGAACCGTATCGCAGAGAGAAAAGATTCTCTTCCCGATTGCTGTAACCATCGTAATCGCATTACTGCTTCCTTCAGTTGCACCGCTGATCGGAATGCTGATGATGGGCAACCTGTTCAAGGAGAGCGGAAGAACAGCCCGTCTGTCAGATACTTCATCGAATGCTCTTTCGAACATACTCGTTATCCTGCTCGGAACCTGCGTAGGCGCTTCCGCGACAGGAGATACATTCCTGACCTGGGCGACCATCAAGATCGTTATCCTCGGCGTTCTGGCGTTCTGCTTCGGAACAGCAGGCGGCGTACTGATTGCCAAATTGATGAATGCGGTGTCCAAGACGCCAATCAATCCACTCATTGGTTCGGCAGGTGTATCGGCTGTACCAATGGCAGCCCGTGTATCGCAGGTACAGGGTCAGAAGGCGAACCCTACCAACTTCCTGCTGATGCACGCCATGGGGCCTAACGTAGCAGGCGTAATCGGATCCGGTGTAGCGGCAGGTGTAATGCTCTGCATGTACGGCGGATATTAATAAGAATAAATAGCGTTGCAAATGATTTTGCGACAATCTCTAAAATCATTTGGCTCTCCAAAGTTTCTTGGGGTTTATCCAAAGTTTCTTGGGGTCCGGAACTGGGGTCTGTGGATAACATTCCAAAGTTTCTTGGGGTCTGCAGACTGAATTGAAAAAACAGCAT
>JAFRCM010000037.1 GCA_017404365.1 Bacillota bacterium | reverse complement strand
TTGCCCCACACGCTTACAATAGCTTCTTTCGCGTTGTGTGTCTGGACCGCCTGCAGTTCCGCTTCGATACCGATATGGCAGCCGTCAAAAGAGTACGCGTAGGTAATGATCGTCTTGCCCCCTACCTGCTCAGCTTCCTCATGGACTTCAACTGCATCCAGTACTGCGTCGCTGATTCTGATGCCTGTGATCGCAGCAGGCGATGTCTCGCCGCCCGCGAGTTTCTTCTTATAATAAAGCACTTCTGTTTCTTTCGTGCTTTCCTTACTGCTCTTCGCCCAGCCTTTCCCTGTATTGATCGTGATCATATCCGGAGTGAGCGCAGTGTCTTTGCCGTTCGCGCTGATCCAGTACTTCCGAAGGATGATCCTCACATACTGGTCATGGCTGCTCTTGTTTTCCGCAGCAAGCGTTTCCTTATACAGCTTGCCGGGCACGACCATCGCCTGTCCATTGCTGTCTTTGTCCAGCTTGTCCAGGGCCAGCGGGGCCGCTTCCTCTCTGCTGCCTATGAGCGCTTCGCCGTTCTCATGCAGCACAACTGCCAGATCCGACATGCCAAACGGCGCCTCGACCTGATCACTCTCAACATTCGGCAATGCACGGGTACCCATGAATCCTCCTGATGCGAGAAGCAAAACTGCCGCTGCCGCAAAAGCAATCGTTTTTTTGGAGAGTTTCGTGTTTCTGATTGTCATTCTTCTGCCCTCCTTACTGATTGCCGCCGAACGGACTCTTCCAGCCCTCCGGGTACTCTATGCTGCCGTCTTCCTGATAACGCGCCACCGCCGATTCGTGAAGAACCCCTACATCGTAGTTTTTGATGGCTGTGTTTGTTGGAATCGTCCATTTTATTGTCAGTGATTCTGTGCTCTCGCCCTTCTCGAGGACCTGATCATAGTACCACCAGCCGTCCTGGCCCTGCGCCCAATGCGGGTGCTCTCCCTGCGCCTCATATGGTCCGAACTCATTCGGTCCGAGGACGCGGACTCTCGTCACCATGTCGACCGGCTCTTTGCTCTTGTTTGTGATTGTGATTTCCTTTGCATCCTTAGCCGGTATTTCTGTTACTTCAGTCTGCCCCGTCAGATGAAGCACTGCGTCTCCCTCTGCCTTCGTGTAGTCACTGAAGTAAGCCAATGTGAAGCCGGCAGATACAGAGATGGTCAGTACGATCGCGACTAAGACGATGATTGTTTTCTTGCTTTTAATCCGCATACTACTTACCTCCCTGTTCTATTACGGCTGCTGTGGGTTCGTTGTGGTCCCGATCAGCTTGGAAATACCGCCATCCAGTTCATACTTGTTCGTAATGCCGCCCTTGTATTCGTAGTCGGAAACCACGTTTTTGAACTTGACGGTGTAGACACCGTCCTCATTCTGAACAACTTCCGGAGGATCCTGTTCCGGATCCAGTTTGTAGTTGCCCGCGTAGACTTCTTTCACTTCCAGATCGGTAATGTCTGACGGAAGCGCCACCGTCACGGTCTGAACCTTATCGCTGTTTCTGTTGAAATCGATGCCCACCGTGTTTTGATATGATTTGTTGCCGCCATCATATTTGCCGGTGATTTCGAAGAAGAACGTTGCGTTCACATCGCCCATCGTTTCGTTCCCGTTTTTATGGTCGATGAACTGCGGAAGCTCCTTTGTGATCACAAGCTCCGCTGCCTTTTTCTCATAGGTGTTGATGAATTCTATCTCATCTGACCACTGATCCTGACTTATTTCTGCATTATTATTCGAGCCATCACCATGTGCGGTTTCGATCCGCTTCAAGATATAGCCATTGAATATACTGCCTTGCGGCGATGTATCAAACCTATGCTCCTCATAATCAGCTTGATTGACGTGCTCCTTCTGGTTTATTTCTCCCGTTGTGTATCCATCTTTGTCAATTTCTTTGACATCAAATGTTATGTCGTCGACATTGATGAAGTAAGCCTTGTTTTTTGGAACACCATTTACTATATCTATGGACTGCGTCCATATTTTAGCTGAAGGGTTACTGTTGTCAGTTTCTCCGCTTTCGGTCAGATAATAATCCTCGCCACTCGACTGTGACTTGTTTTTTTCTACGAACAGAGCGAAGTATGCCGTTGTGTTCAGGCCCGAAAGATCCGTTCCTTCATTCTCCGCAGAAACGGTTTTCTTTACAACAACAGTTTTTACTGGGAAGAGGTAGTAATTGTCAGAAATCGTGCCCTCCTCAACGGTGTACTGAACTGTTTTTCCTTTCGCCTTTGCTTCTTCCTTATCATAAATATCAGTTGTCAGCTGGCTGAAATATCTGCCCCCACCTTCACCGATTTCTTCAGCGTCTGTATAAACAGTATATACACCTGCGCTTGCTACGCTTGTCGCATATGATCTGTATCCATCATTCCCGTCTTTCAGGTCTTTCATCCCTGTCAGCTCTTTGGTCCAACCGCTTTCATCGTTTGTCACGATTATTGACTTAAGAGCCTCTGCGTTTTGATCGATATCAGAGTCTTGCGCCGCGCCATAATGGTGAACAAAAGTGCCCTGAAGGATATATCCGTCCGTTACGTCACGATTCGTCGTATAACTTGTCGTACTTGTTCCATCTTCGCTTAATACTCTGGTATCGATAGCAAATTTTGTGCCGTCTGCATAGGCTTCGATGTTAGCTTCCTTCGCATTGATCGTAATGCTGGTTGCCGTGGTGTTGTCTGCACCAGATCCGATACCTGAAGCTCCCCAGCCGCCGACTGCCAGAACCTTTTCTCCGCCGGTTATGGAAATCTCCAGCGAATCTGTAGTGGTAAAGTATTTCGCACCTTCTCCGGAAGTTGTTCCGCTATACCCCGATCCGATACCTGCTCCGCCATTGCCACCTGCGTATGGAGATCCATTCTCGAGATAATCCAGTTTGTCCGCTGAACCCTTTCCTCCTATTGCCGTAATGTTTCCGCCTGTAATACTAATTGCTACTTTATCTGCACCAACACCGCCGCCGATTCCTGCGCCGCCGGAACTACCGCCGGTTGCTGTTATTTTAACATCGCCTCCAATTTCAATATCTGTATATTCACAGGTAGTCTCACCAAGTCTGCTTTTATAACCCTGAGAGCCCGTGTTGCTCGGGTTGCTGTTTGGAATCGATCCGGATCCTATTCCTGCTGAGGCACCGCCGCCAATTGCTGTTATTGTGCCTCCCGTGATAGTGATCTCTGCATGCCCTTCATAACCTCCGCCGATTCCGGAACCGCCGTGGTGGTAACTTTTTACTTCTGTATCTGTGTTTTTCCCATTCCCTCCTTTGGCTGTAATATTGCCTCCGGTAATCGTAATTTTAGCGTCACTATACATGCCGCCGCCGATTCCGGAGCCGCCGTCGTTTGTAGATCCAGTAGAATACGCTTCTGCTGTGATGTCTCCCCCTGTAATGGTAATGTCTGCATAATAGTATCCCGGGCCCTTGGTCAAATTGGTTCTACTTGTGGTCTGGCTTGAGCCGTAACCGCTGCCAATTCCGGTATGCCCTTTTGCGTCAATGGTTCCTCCGTTAATAACGATTTTTCCACTGTCGCAATGGTTTCCTCCGCCGATTCCTGCCGCATTGTAGCCACCAACCGCTGTAATGTTTCCTCCATTTATCGTGATAACGCCCCAGGAATCGTTTGTGTGTTTATATGAACCGCTGGATGTTCCGTTATTTGGGTTATCTGAGCTGCCTATTCCAGCACCACCTGCCCACTCGTCCGTTTCTCCGGATTTTGCTACAACTGTACCACTTTCAATGGTAATGTTTCCGTATACTCCATTGTGGCTCTTGCTTCCGCCAATCGCAGCCGAATTCGGACCGCCAACAGCCTCGATCTTTCCACTTCCGCTTATTGTAAGTGAAGCCATATTCTCATGGCTCTCCCACTCGATTTCTATTCCTGCATAGGAACCACTGATATGATTCACGTTATTGCCATTGCCACCCAGAACCTTATTGTCACCTTTAAGGACCAGCTCGGCTGATACCGGTGCATTGATCTTTATTGCAGGCGCACCCTCAGCCTGAATTGAAATGTCTTGAATTGTGACCGTTGCATCATCTGCCACGACGATTCTCTGGTTTGTACTCGTAACGCCGTCTTTCATTGAAACGACTACGTCGCCTGTAATCGTCAGAACGCCTGTATCAGGATCAAACGCGTACTTGCCCTCGTCTCCCAGGACCTTGAAGTCACCGGTCTCAACGGCGTCTGTCATGTCGATCTCTTCATCTTCAGGTTCGCCAGCATCCTCGCCTGCGCCGTCAAGGCTTTCGCCTTCCTCGCCTGCCGCGGTAATGCTTTCACCGTCTTCACCCGCGCCTTTCGCGGCTTTGGCAGATCCGCCGGCTTCTGTGCCGTCATCGGTTTTTTCTGCAACAGAAGATGGGGCGTCCTGCTCTGCATCGACGTCCTGCTCTGACTGTGATCCTGTTGTCTGCCCAGTAGCCTCTTCACCCGCATAGCCGCGCATGGTCTGCAGACCGAAGCTGTAAACTCCGACTACTGCAATAACCATGAACAAAGCTATGAGGCTCCTCATCTTTGAATTCATGATAGATCTCCTTTTCACACCAATTATGGATTATATCACGTTTTCAGGTGTTTGTGAATTTTTTCACGTCATTATTCTACATTAATATTGTGTTTCTTTTGTGGTTCTATGTTAAGCCTTCAGGCATCACATGTTCCGTCACAGGTTTCAGAACTATAGGTTTTTGGCATAATAAAACACCGCCTCGCGATTCACGAGGCGGTGCGTGAGTATCTCAGAATTATTCGAGTCCGTACTTGGTCTTGAACTTCTCAACACGTCCACCTCTTGTGGTGAACTTCTGAGTTCCTGTAAAGAACGGATGGCACGCTGAGCAGATGTCTGTTCTGATTTCTGATTCAGTTGATCTGGTCATAAATGTGTTGCCGCATGCGCAAGTTACTTTACATTCCTTATACTCAGGATGGATTCCTTT
>JAFRCM010000036.1 GCA_017404365.1 Bacillota bacterium | reverse complement strand
CTCTTCCTTGGCTCTCTGCCGCTCAAGCTTTCTCTTCTTCGCCGCTGCCTTTGCTTCTTCCTTGTCCTTGTCTTTTCTCTCTTACTTGGCCACCGCATGCTCTTAGCCGAGCTCCTGCGGAGTCTTTTTGCCGTCGAACAGGTCGATGAACTGCTCGCCGTCCAGAGTCTCGATCTCAAGGAGTCCCTCGGCTACAGCCGTAAGCTGAGCCCTGTGCTCCTCAAGGATGCTGAGCGCCGCATCGTAGCATTCTTCGACGATAGCCTTTACCTCTTCGTCGATCTCGTTCGCGGTTTCCTCAGAGTAAGCCTGCTTGGACGTGAAGTCCTTACCCAGGAACACTTCATCCGACGAGCTGTAGTTGACCGGTCCCAGCTTCTCGCTGAAGCCGTACTTGGTAACCATGTCTCTGGCTATATCAGTCGCTCTCTGTATGTCGTTTGAAGCGCCCGTGCTTATGTCATCGAGAGTGAGTTTCTCGGCGGCACGTCCGCCAAGCAGATGGATTATCTGCTCTCTCATCTCTTCCTTTGTTCCGTAGTACTTGTCTTCCTTAGGCAGGATCATTGTGAATCCGCCTGCCATTCCTCTAGGAACAATAGTAATCTGATGTACCGGATCGGACTTAGGCAGGCAGTGCGCGACAACTGCGTGACCGGCCTCGTGGAAAGCCGTCAGCTTGCGTTCGTCCGCGCTTATCACTCTGCTCTTCTTCTCTGGTCCGGCAATTACCTTCGTTATGGCCTCTTCGATTTCCTCCATCCTTATGACCATGCCGTTTCTGCGGGCAGCCAGAAGCGCCGCTTCATTGAGCATGTTCTCGATGTCGGCAGGTGTGAATCCAGGAGTTCTTCTGGCGAGCACCTTAGGGTCGACGCCCTCATCGAGAGGCTTGTTGCGCGAGTGCACTCTGAATATTTCTTCTCTTCCGATAATGTCCGGAATACCGATTACAATCTGTCTGTCGAAACGTCCCGGTCTGAGCAGGGCCGGATCCAGTACGTCCGGTCTGTTCGTCGCTGCCAGAATTATGATACCTGAGTTTTCAGCGAAACCGTCCATCTCAACGAGCAGCTGGTTCAGCGTCTGCTCTCTCTCGTCATGTCCGCCGCCGAGGCCCGCGCCTCTCTTACGTCCGACCGCGTCGATCTCGTCTATGAACACGATGCAAGGCGCGTTCTTCTTCGCCTGCTCGAACAGATCCCTGACACGTGACGCGCCGACGCCGACGAACATTTCGACGAAGTCCGAACCGCTGATGGTGAAGAACGGAACGCCCGCTTCGCCTGCGGTTGCCTTTGAAATATATGTCTTACCTGTACCCGGAGGGCCTACGAGCAGTATGCCCTTAGGTATGCGAGCTCCGAGGCTGTTGTACTTGCCCGGATGCTTCAGGAAATCTACAATCTCCTCGAGTTCTTCCTTCTCTTCCTTTAGTCCGGCTACATCCTTGAAGGTGATTTTCTTCAGGTCCTCCTGCTTGGCCAGCTTGGCCCTGGATTTGCCGAAGGCCATTGCCTTGCCTCCTCCGCCCTGCTGCCTCATTATGAACACGAAGAACGCCACCATGATGCCTATCATGAGCATCGTAGGAAGCAGCGTCAGCCAGATTGAATCCTCTTTAGGCGGGTCGCTGTCCAGCTTGAGCGTACCCTCATCAACCTGCGGCATGATGTATTTATCATAGATGAAATTCAGGTCGACAGCGCTGTTGACATATGCATAGACCACGTCGCCGTTCTGAAGCTTCGCCGTCAGCTTGGTTTCCGTGACGTTGATGCTCTCCACCTCATTTGACTTGAGATGGCTTATCATGGTCGAAGTCTTGATTTGCTTCGTCGTCGTGTCTTCTCCCGAATTCAGGAACCAGAACACTCCCAACGCTACCGCGAAGATCATTATGTAGATAGTTATGTTTTTCCCTAATCTTCCTCTTCTCAAATTATTACGCCCTCCATATTATTTGTTACCAATAAACAAATTTGCACGTTATTTTACCATAAAAGCAACCTAATACACAACAAAAACGTCGGTTTGCCGGGAGGTTGAGTGAGGTTGGATGCTTTCGCGGTGATAACGTATCATTACTTAAAAAAAGATGGCTTAACCACCATTGTTTGAACCAGATCTCTGCACCTTTTCGTTCATTTATTAGGAAAATGTGTAGATTGTTGCCTCCAGCTCGATTAAAGATTTCTTTTGAGTATGATCAGCCCTTTTCCTGCGCTCAGGGAGTACCCGTGCGGAAATTCAACAGTCTTGCCGCCGACGTTGCCCAGAATGATCTTATCAGCCGCTTCAAGGCGTTCCGCAGTGATGTCTTTATCAAGACCAATCTCGCCGAAAGCCTTAAGTATGACGCGGTGGCGCAGGGCTTCGTGGCACTCTGCCAGTCCTCGCCAGTTGAGCGCAACAATATTCGCATCTGCCAATCCGCCTGCTCCCTGGCCGTCGATAGAATCGTCAGCGCTCGAGCTTGTTACTTCGAGTTTCTCATATGCCCGCGCCGTCTCTTTCCAGAAATAATCTTTGTCGGCCGCGGCGATCTTCGCCATGCGCACGAGACCTTCCTGGAAGTTGGTGTTGTATTTTTCTTCGATGTACGGAATCAGGTCGAGCCTGATTCTGTTCCTCACGTACAGTTCTTCGTTATTTGTGTGATCAGTCACAGGATCGAGGCCTTTCGCTTCGCAGTAGGCTTCCACATCCTCGCGCCAGACATCGAGCAAAGGCCGGACGACCCGGTATGTACCGGTATCTTCTCCGTCTCCCCGGCTTTCGTCCCGTGAGTAAGCCATGCCGGCAAGTCCGTCCATTCCGGTCCCCCGCAGAATGCGGAAGAGAACTGTCTCCGCCTGATCATTGGCGTTGTGCCCTACCGCGATCTTCACCCTGGCGGCGCCGCCGAGATCTTCTGCGATTTTCTCAGCCATGAGGAAAAACGCGTCATATCTCACTTTGCGGCCGGCTTCTTCGCTGGTCATGCCAAGCTCCGCCGCCAGCGCGTTGCAGTTCACGGTAAAGACGTTTGCAGTCAGTCCGAATCTGTCGCAGAGATCCTCGACATACTTCTGATCAGCCTCGGCCGCTCCCGGCCTGAACTGGTGATTGACGTGGACCGGATAAATGGTAAGGTCCATGTCCTCGGCCATGACTGAAAGCACATGAAAAAGGCACACGGAATCAGGGCCTCCCGAAAGGCCGATTACAATGTGGTCGCCGTTCTCTATCAGATTGTGCTCGCGAATTGTTTCGCGTATGATCTTTTCTGCTTTCAGCATTTTTATCTCCCGTGCAGCCATGCTGCCATTACAGTTTCCTGCACTTTACAACGCGGTCGCGCCCTGCCAGATCCTTCAGTATCTCCGGCTCGGTATACCGCCCTGTTTCTTTGATTATTTCCCGCAGACTCTCTCCCTGGTCGTAGCCGATCTCGAGCATGAGCCATCCGTCATTATCCAGATATCTGTACGCTTCAGCGGCTATCCTTCTGTAGAAGTCGAGCCCGTCGCTGCCCCCGTCCAGCGCTTCAACCGGCTCGTGGTCCTTGACCTCGTTCTGGAGCAGGGCAATGAGGCTTGACTTGATGTAAGGCGGATTGCTTATGATCATGTCAAAAGAGCGGATGCGCTTGCCCTTTTCCGCCGCTGCTACCGCCTCGAAGAGATCGCCCTTCAGGAACTCAATTTCAACGCGGTTTGCTTTTGCGTTTTCACGGGCGAGAGCCAATGCCGCTTCGCTTATGTCTGCTGCTGTTACGGATACGTCCTCGCAGATCTTCGCCAGCGAGATTCCGATGGCCCCGCTTCCGCAGCAGAGGTCCAGCACCTTCTGCTCAGGAGGCGAACTGAAAAGCCCGAACAGCTTCCCTCTGGACTTGTGCCGCTCGCCCGCGGCCGTCTTTCTCTCATCACGAAGAATCTTCGCCGCTTCAGTTACGAGCACTTCCGTTTCCTGACGCGGTATGAGGACGTCCGGGCCTACCTTGAAGTCAAAGCCCATGAACTCCTGCTTGCCCGTAATGTGCTGCAGCGGAATGCGCGAAGCGCGTTTTTCGATCAGTTCGAAATACTCTTTTTCTGTCTCTTTATCCGCCTCCTGCTCCTTGTTCAGGAACAGAATGACTTTGTCGCAGCCCTTCATGAAGCAGTAGAGTTCCTCCGCGTCAATGGCGGCGTCCTCCACTCCTGCCTTTGAAAGTCTGTATTCTCCTTCTTTGATTAAAACCCGTGTTTTCATCTATGTATAATCTCCGGTTGCTTATATCAGTCAATTTCCCACACATGCGGGTATTCGTATCTTGTCTCCTGTCTTATCGTGTATTTGCGCGGAGGGGTATCGTCGCACACGGCTTTCACCGCCGCGATCGCTACCTCGAGCATATCATCATCCGGTTCCGCCGTCGTTATCTTCTGCAGCCAGAGACCCGGCATGCTGAGAATCTTAACCAGCCAGTTGTCGCTTCTTCCCGCCCATTTGAGCAGCTCATACGAAAGACCCGCGATGACAGGAAGCAAAAGCAGCCTCGTCACGATTCTGATCCAGAGCACCGGCCAGCCAAGCAACACATGGCACGCCAGCGCGATGATGAAGACGAACATGAGGAAGCTCGTTCCGCACCTCGGATGGAATGTCGGGTACTGTCTGCACTCATCCACCGTCAGCCCTTTCAAATCAGGAACTGCTGTAGCCGAGCCCTTTCCGCAGGAATCCGCGCCCATGCCGCCAGCCTGTTCGCGCGGCAGATTCTCAAAAGCGTGTATGGTCTTGTGCTCCGCCCCGTGGTATCTGAAGACTCTCTTCATGTCGGGCATGAACGACACCGCCCATATGTAGCCGATGAAAAGCGCTATGCGGAGAAGTCCCTCGACGAGATTTATCCAGATGACATTGGTCGAAACAAGTTTGGCCACCGACGCCACCCATGTCGGGAGCAGAATGAACATCCCGATCGAAAAGGCGAGGGCGATTGCCACGGACGTGTAAATGAGCAGCTTCCACAGAGCTTCGCTTCCGAATTTCTTTTCGAACCATATTTCGAATCTGCTTGGCTCATAGGTCTCATCGTCATACTGCTCGAGTATGTCCGCCGAATTCATCAGAGTCTTGGTTCCGTAGACGAGAGAGTCAGCGAACGCGATAACGCCCCTGACGATCGGCACCTTCATCCATTTGCCGTAGGTCTTCGTCTTCTTCGTTTCTATTTCTATATTGCCGTTAGGAACGCGGACTGCCAAGGCGGTCTTCTGCTCGCCCTTCATCATTATGCCTTCCATAACGGCCTGTCCTCCCATCTTGGTTGGACAGGCGTCTTTTATGAATATCTTCTTTAGATCCATGCGCCCTTCCGACTATTTGAATCTTACTTTCTGTATTACTTCTATGAATGTCTGGTTGTCTCTCGTCATCTGCAGGTTGTCCAGAATGGCTTCCGTCGCCTCCATGTTATCCCTGCCTCCGAGAGCTCTTCTCATCGCCCATACCGCCTGCATCTCATCCTGGCTCATGAGTAGATCCTCACGGCGCGTGCCGGATTTGGCCAGGTCGATAGCCGGGAATATCCTCTTCTCAGAGAGTCTTCTGTCGAGGAACAGTTCCATGTTTCCTGTCCCCTTGAACTCCTCGTAGATGAGGTCGTCCATGCGGCTTCCCGTTTCAACGAGCGCGGTCGCAAGTATGGTCACGCTTCCGCCCTCTTCGAGCTTTCTGGCCGCGCCGAAGAACTTCTTCGGCTTGTGCAGCGCGCCCGGATCGAAACCGCCGCTAAGGGTCTTGCCCGATGGCGGCACTACCAGGTTGTACGCTCTGGCGAGTCTCGTGATGCTGTCGAGCAGAACGACTACATCCTTGCCCTGTTCCGCCAGCCTCTGGGCTCTTCCCAGAACCATCTCGGCAACCTTGACGTGATGCTGCGGCATCTCATCAAAGGTTGAATATATTACTTCGCTCTTCTCGTTGATCAGACTGCGCTTGAAGTCCGTGACTTCCTCAGGTCTTTCGTCTACGAGCAGAACGATCATCTCCACTTCCGGATAGTGCTTCTCGATGCTGTTGGCGATCTTCTTGAGAAGCACGGTCTTGCCTGCCTTTGGAGGCGCTACGATGAGGCCTCTCTGACCTTTGCCTATAGGGGCGATCAGGTCTATTATTCTCAGGCTGAGCTCCTGCCTGCCGTCTTCCATGACAAGTTTTTCTTTCGGGAAGATCGGCGTCAGCTTGTTGAAGTCCGGGCGTCTGATTGCCGCGCCCGGCTCATCGTCGTTTACGCTGACTACATAAAGCAGCGCTCCGAACTTGGCGTCGCCCTTCGGCGGCCTGCAGATGCCTTTGACTTTATCGCCTGTCTTGAGATTGAATCTTCTGATCTGGGCAGGCGCAACGTATATGTCTTTGTCGCTGGTCAGGAAATTGTTGAATCTGAGGAATCCGAATCCATCCTCCGACATGTCGAGGATTCCCTCCGCTTCATAGCGGTCGTCCTTGTCCGGCACCACCTGATCGGGCACCTTGTCGCCTTTGGCTACGCGGGTTCCTTTGCGGCCGCGCTTCTTGTGATGCTGGTGTTCAGCCTGCTCGTGGGCCTCGCCCGCTTCTTCGTTTTTTTCTTCGGCCGGCT
>JAFRCM010000035.1 GCA_017404365.1 Bacillota bacterium | reverse complement strand
CATAACAGGCGCCTACGGCGGCATTCTCACAGAGCTCGTAATACTAGGTTCCGTCTTCGTTTCCATCGCCAGATTCGGATGGAAAGGTCTCGACGATCCGGACTTCAAGAAGTAGCCCTGCCTTATGTTGCTACACAGGGTAAAACTATCTTGCCGTCATGCTTCAAAATACATTTCATTCAGCGCTTTACCTTGACACATTTCGGTGCTCAAAGGTACAATTATAGTGTATATAAATATGTCATTATATGCATAAATCAAATAAAGTAATAATCAAAACGGAGGCAATTATGAATCTGAAAAAAATGACTCTGAACATCAACGGTGCTGACCGTATGTTCATCTGCGATCCTGAGAAGGATACCCTTGCCGACGTACTGCGCCGTCTCGGCCTGACAGGCACGAAGATCGGCTGCGGTTATGGCGTCTGCGGAGCCTGCTCTGTCATCCTCGATGGCAAAGTAATCCGCTCCTGCACAAGAAAGATCGCCAAAATCGAAGAGTACAGCAAGGTTACAACCATTGAAGGTATCGGCAGTGTCAACTATCCTCACCCACTGCAGTCAATGTGGGTAGCATGCGGTGCCGTACAGTGCGGCTACTGTGTACCTGGATTCATCGTTTCTGCTTACCAGCTCCTGCAGGAAAATCCAAGCCCTACAAGAGAAGAAGTCAGAGACTGGTTCACAAAGCACAGAAACGTCTGCAGATGTACAGGTTACAAGCAGATCGTTGACGCCGTCATGGCAGCTGCTCAGGTCCTGAGAGGCGAAAAGACTGTTGAAGAATTGAGATATGACTGGACAAAGGATATCGGCAACTTCTACGGCAAACCGCTCGAAAGACCGAACGCTCTGCCTAAGGCATGCGGCGTATGCGACTACGGCGATGACATAGAGCTGCACATGCCGGCTGAGACCCTGAAGGTCGAAATGGTAATGCCGAGAATCACACACCACGCCAAGATCCTGAACATCGACTACAGCGAAGCTGAGAAGATGCCTGGTGTTGTAAAAGTTATCACGGCCAAGGATGTCAAAGAAATCGGCTGCAAGAACTACTTCATGGCGTTCGGCTTCTCCGAAAGAACAGTAGAACTGCAGGAGCACCACCACATTCTCGCGGAAGACGAGATCAAATGGTACGGTGACGTCGTTGCGTTGGTCGTGGCAGACACCAGAGATCACGCAAAGGCGGCGGTACCATATGTCAAGGTAGAAATCGAGGAACTGGAAGCGCACATGAACTTCCTGGAATCTGTTGCTCCGGGTGCGTCGCAGATCTACGACTGGATGCCGGACACTTACGCTCCGAACACCTACTGCCACCTGCCGGTTCTGAAAGGCGATGACGAACATGTTCCGGAACTGATCGAGAATGCACCGTTCTCCGTGGAAGGATCCTTCTACTCCTCCAGAGAGCCTCATATGTCCATCGAAGGCGATGTCGCTCAGACCTACTACGATGAAGACAACAAGCTCTGCGTACACTGCAAGTGCATGACTCTGTACTGGGATAAGGACGAGATGGCCAACGCTCTTGGTCTGGATTCTGAAACTGAGATCCGTCTTATCGAGAACCCTACAGGCGGTTCATTCGGATGGGCGATGAACGCTCACAACTGGACACTTTGCGCATACGCTACCATGATAACGAAGATGCCTTGCTCGCTGTCCATGGATTACAAGCAGTTCATGGCCGTTACGGGTAAGCGCTCACCTTCCTATTGTAATGCACGCCTTGCCTGTGATGAAAACGGCAGATTCGTTGCCGGTGAATATGACATCGGTCTGGACGCCGGCTGCTTTGGCGAATTTACCGATGACAAACTGACCAAGACTTCCCGCTTCATGTTCTATCCATACTACGTTCCAAACGTAGTCGGCATGAACAGATCGGCTGTTACCAACCATCTCTGGACAACTGCCTACAGAGGCTACGGCGCACCGCAGGCTTACACCGGTTCAGAAGCAATCGTCGATATGCTGGCCGAGAAGGCAGGTATCGATCCATTCGAGTTCAGATACATCAACATCGCGAGAACGCCGGAAGAAACAAACATCAACCAGCTTCCATATCTCCACTATCCAATGGAAGAGATGATGGACAAGCTGAAGCCTGTATATGATGAGAAGAAGGCAGAAGCTGATGCCTGGAACAAGGATCACGATGACGTCAAGAAGGGCGTTGGCCTCGCATGGGGCGGCTACAACGTAGGACTGGGCGGAATCGACGAAGCACACGTTGCCATCGAGCTCATGCCGGACGGCACATTCAGAAAGTACGACACTTGGCAGGATCAGGGCCAGGGCGGCGACCAGGGATCACTCATCTGTACTCTGGAAGCTCTGAAGCCTTACTTCCCTAACATCACTCCTGATGACATCAAGCTCGTTCAGGACGACTCCAAGTATTGTCCGAACACCGGTGAATCCGCTGGTTCAAGATCACACTACGCTAACGGTAAAGCTTCCATCGTTGCCGCGAAGAACATCGCTGACGCAATGAGAAAGGAAGACGGAACATACAGAACATATGATGAGATGGTTGCCGAAGGACTTCCTACCAGATATCCTGGCGACTGGGCTACAGTAGACGAGTACAACTACTTCTACGATCTGGATCCTAACGATGGATCAGGTAACCCGACATACACTTACACATATGCTCTGTTCCTGGCAACTGTAGATGTTGAAGTAGCAACCGGTAAGACCAAGTGCACAGGCATGACCTGCGTAGAGTGGATCGGCAAGCCTGGTAACATTCAGGCAGTTGAAGGCCAGATCTACGGCGGCATGTCACATGCAATCGGCTTCGCTCTCACTGAGAACTACGAAGATGTTGAAAAGGATTGGAACATGGTCAGGGCTGGTATCCTCTATGCCAACGACATTCCTGACTATCCTGACTTCAACTACATCCACACTGACGGCGAAGACCCACGTGGTCCGTTCGGTTCCTCCGGAGCTTCCGAGGCGTTCCAGTCATCCGACCACATGGCAGTAATCAACGCCATCAACAACGCTGTCGGCGTAAGAATCTACGAGATTCCTGCCACGCCTGAAAAGGTCAAGGCTGGTATTGAAGCGAAGGCTAAGGGAGAACCAAATCCGAACAAGCCTGAGAAGTACTTCCTCGGCTCCGATCTGTATGATGCAGTCGCCCAGATTAAGGCGAATCCAATGCAGCCAACTCTGCCGGATGACATCGAATTCGGTGAACTCGGCAAGGAAGGCGTACGCTGGAAGCCAAGCCAGGAAGACCAGTATCTCAACTACAGAGCTAAGATCAGAAAGTAAGATCTTCTTGCAAAAGCAATAAAAAAGAGGTGTCGCATAATGCGGCACCTCTTTTAGGTCTCTCAGCCCCCTGAAGTCTTGCCGTTGACTTTGATTGTATCGCCGTCGTGGAGTTCTGTTGCTTCAGGAATCTTCTTGCCGTCGCGGATCAGAAAACCGTACAGTCTGGTTTTGCCCGGGACAATATTAAAGTAGTCGCATAGATCATTCCCTGTTGCACCGTCGGGAAGCTCTATGTTGGCTACATTCTTCCATCCATTCAATTGTCTTACTGGTCCATTAAATAATATTTTGATCTTGATCATGTTTCATCTCCATTGCCGTCTGAAATCTGCGGCTGTTATCGATCGATGTACTTCGCGAAAATCTTCTGCGCTTCGTCCCCGCTCGGGACACTGTTTATTATAGCACGTCCGTCAGGAAATAGTTTCAAATCCGCTTCGTCATTTTTGAATGTAGTGAAAAAACGGTTCCTCTTCACTTCGCCTTCCCCTTCCAGAGCGGTGACAACCGCGTCGTAGTCAAAGGTTCCGTCATCTTCAGGAGTGATCTGGTACGCGTCATGCCCGCACAGGGACGCGGTGTAGTTCTTCTGTCTGTGCTCGAGACGGGTGTACTGGTGCTTGCCGCACACAGGGCACTCCGGATCCTTGTCCACATCGAAGAACTCCGTATAGCTGTCCCAGGCGTCCATGGAAATAGCCTGTCTGCATACGGATTCGGAATCGAGCAAAAGCTTCATGGTCTCCGCCGCTTCATAAGACGCGACGATATTTGTAATCGGACTGATGACGCCGACCGTATCGCATGTATCGTAGCTGCCCTCTTCAGGCAAAGGCCCCAGCAGACACTCCAGACACGGTGTCTCTCCCGGCAGTATGTTCATCATCATGCCGCCGCTTCCGACAACTCCCCCGTACACATAGCGAATCTTATGTTTGTCGCAGGCCTCGTTGAGCAGATAGCGGGTCTCTAGATTGTCCAGCCCGTCTACAACTATGTCCACATCCGTAATGAACTTCTCGACATTGTAAGGATTGACATCGGCAATCACCGCCTCAATCTCGATCTCGGAGTTCATCTGCGCGATGTGCTCACGAGCGGCTTCCGCCTTCGGCAGCTGCTGTTCCACATCCGCCTCGGTGAACAGCGCCTGTCTCTGAAGATTCGTTAACTCGACGATATCACGGTCGATGAGACGCAGATAGCCTACGCCGGCCTGTGCCAGCATGTTAGCCACTGACGCGCCCAGCGCGCCGATTCCTATGATGCAGACTCTGGCCTGCTGCAGCTTCTTCTGCCCTTCAGGCCCGATCGGGTAAAATATTTCCTGTCTGTGATACCTTCCTACCGCCATGTTCTCCTCTTTTCTCCTTGCTGCGGAATCCTCTTCCGCAATGTTCAAAAGGCAGGGAACCTAATACGTTCCCTGCCTTATTGTACCATCAATAATCAACTTATTCCACCTGATAGGTGTGTCCGGTTTTCCTCTTTATAGGTGTTCGGTTTACTCCTCGTCAGCCGGGATTGCCGGGTTCAGGCGGATGTCTTCCATTGTCTCCTGGAAATCGGATCCGAGGAAGTACTTCTCAGGAACGTTAGGGTTAGGCTCGCCCTTTGCGAGAGCGTCGATTCCGGCCTTGACCTTCTCTGCTCTTGCAGGCAGCTCGTGGATTCTTACGCCTGTCGCGTTGTTGATCGCGTTGATTACTGCCATGTGGTCGCCTGACTGGAACGCTTCTGAACCGCCGGATGATCCAAACGGGTTAGTGTTACGAGGCGTGCACATGTGAATCAGCTCGATATCGTCCGGCAGCATGTTCGCGGAAGCGATTCCCATTCCCGCCAGGTTGTTGTGCTTCTTGACATCGTCGTAGTCTTCCCAAAGAGCATATCCGATGGAGTGAGCGATTCCGCCGTAAGCCTGTCCGTCCAGGCAGGTCGGGTTGCCGATAACGCCTACGTCATCTATGCCTACGAACTTGTCGACTGTGGTCTTTCCTGTCTTCATGTCGACTGATACCACTGCCAGGTACAGGGAGTAAGTGAATGCCGGAGTCGGCTCGCCTACGCCTGTGTCAGGGTTCAGGTCGGACAGAGTGTCGTCGTCTGAGTTCGTATACTGAGCGTCGTATCTGAGAGGAATTCCCTCAGCTACCATCTCATCGTAAGTTCTGTATGTTCCGTCTTCCTTTCTCATGGCATCCTTCAGCTTCTCAACAGCCAGTACTGTGGCCTTGCTGTTCATGTAGTGCTGACGGGATGACGCGGATGAACCGGAGTCTACGCCATAGATACTGTCGTTCTGACGGAGGATGATGTCATCTCTGGTTACGCCGAATTCCTTCAGCGCTTCCATGGTGATTACCAGTGATCCGGCGTCGCCGCCCTGGCCTACATCCTGCCATGTATCGTACTTGATGAACTTGTTGCCCGGAGCAAGCTCGATTCCCAGCGTGCACTGGTCGGCTGCGCCTTCAGTTACGTTGTAGCCGCCCCATGCGATTCCTACGCCCTTCTTGACGTCTTCGTGGTCTTTGTTCCAGTCGGCAACAGTCTTCTTTGCCTCTTCATATATTGGTTTGAGTCTGTCCATCATGCCTTCCATAGGATACTCTCTGTAAGGCTTTGAGTTGACGTTCAGGTCTCCCTCTCTTGCTATGTTGACGTAACGGATGTCGAACGGATCCATGCCGATCTTCTCCGCCATCATGTCCATCATGGCCTCGGAGCAGGTGTATGACTGCGGTGAACCGTAGCCTCTGTACGCTGTTCCGTAGTTGTGGTTTGTGGCCGCAACTCTTGCCAGACCCTTGACGTTAGGTACGTTGTAAGGGAAGAAGCAGAATCTTGCAGGTCTCCAGGTCAGGTCGTCGCCCAGCTCGTTGTATGAACCGTGGTCAAGACCGAAGTCCCATTCAGCGGCGATGATCTTGCCGTTCTCGTCGCAGGCCAGCTTGGCGTTGGAGAATGAAGGGGCTCTCTTTCCTGTGTAAGCGATGTGCTCCTGATAGCTCATGGAGATGGCTACAGGCATGTTGTCGCAGGCCATGCAGACTTCCGCTGCCAGAGCGTAGGACTGTCCGAATGTTGACCATCCGAACGACGCGCCGGTAGGGTTAGCGATAACACGGATCTTCTCCTGCGGAATTCCGGTAGCTTCTTCAATATCAGCCAGGTGAGCGCCGATGGCCATTGCCTTGCAGTGTACGCAGAGCATGCCGTCAGCGTCGAAGTAAGCCTGGATTGTATCTGATTCGATCTGAGCGTGAGGCTCTCTCTGTGAATAGAAGCTTCCCTCAACTACGTAAGGGGCGTCCTCAAAGAGCTTGTCAGTATCGTGGCCGGCGCCTTTGATCGTCGGCTGGATGCACCACATGTTCGGGTGATCGTCGTGGATGCGGATAGCGTCAGGCTTGACAGCGTCCAGATAGTTTCTGTATTCAGGAAGCTGTTCATATTCAAATGTTACCTTTGCCGCGGCCTCTCTGGCGTGCTGCTTGGTGTCGGCAACGGCTACAGCGATGCAGTCGCCGTAGTTCATGATCTTATCTTCAGCGATTACAAAGTGTGACTTCTCTGTCGCCAGCGTTCTCGGTGAGAAGCTGAAGAAAGCGACTCTGTTGTCACATCCGACAGCCTTTACATCCTTGGCGGTTACAATCTTGTATACGCCAGGCATCTTCTCGGCTTCGGAAGTATCTATGCTCTTGATCTTTGCGTGGAACGTTACTCTCGGCTGTACCATTACGCCGTGGAGAGTTCCTGAAGGCATCTTCAGCTCAATGTCATCGCCATAGTCCTCTACGCCGCATACTCTTGCCAGGTTGCAAGGACGCAGGAACGGCTTGCCGTACTGCTCGCCGGCAGGAGCGTCAGGAATCTTCAGCTCATCGATGGTGATCTCACCGCGCATGCACTTGGCAGCCAGCATTACGGAGTCGACGATCTGCTTGTAACCTGTACATCTGCAGATGTTCCTGTGCTTGGTGAACCAGTCTCTGACTTCTTCTCTCGTTGGATCAGGATTCTCTTTCAGCAGCTGATAAGTTGAAACGATGAATCCCGGAATGCAGAAGCCGCACTGAACAGCGCCGTGATACATGAACGCCACCTGAATCGGATGCAGGAAGTTCGGCTGTCCGATTCCCTCAATAGTGGTGATTTCACTGTACTCTTCGACTTTGGAGATTTTTCTCGTGCAGGAGCGGATTACTTTGCCGTCCAGAATGACGGAGCACGCTCCGCAGACGCCTGTGCCGCAGCCAACCTTTGTTCCGGTAAGGCCGAGACGACGAATTACATCCGCCAGTGTATCCTTTTCAGGATCGCAGATGAACATTCTGTCCGCACCGTTGATCTTCAATGTCATCTTCTTGAAATTCATAATTGCCTCCATTTGATTATTGATTTGAAATTATTGATTTTGACTCAATTTCTTACATTGTTATACACAAAAAGTTTATCAGTTTGCGCTTTTATCGTCAATTACAAGTTTGCTCTAAACAGGTTACTATCACCCTCTATTAAGGCATTTTGCAATGGGATTCCTGATATGATAGTAGCAATTATAAAGCAAATTAATACATCGCTTTGCTGTGCGAATATGATATACTGTAGACGCAAGCAAGGAGAAAAAGAAATGATTTATCTAGACAACGCTGCCACTTCATGGCCAAAACCGGAGAGCGTATATGACGCTGTTTCCGATTCAATAAGGCGCAGCGGTAATCCGGGACGTTCCAATTCCGAGAAGGCCCGCGCTACTGCTGCCGGCATAAACGATGCCAGAGCTGCTCTCGCATCGCTGTTTCACATATCTGATCCGACGCGCATAGTCTTCGCGCTCAACGCGACGGACGCAATAAATCTGGCTCTTCAGGGCATGCTTAAGCCCGGCGATCACGTGATCACAAGCCAGATGGAGCACAATGCCGTAACTCGTCCCCTGGCCTATCTTGAGGACGCGGGCGTAAGCGTTACAAAGGTCGAAACAGACCCTGTCAAGGGCGTCAGCCTCGACGGCATACGCGAGGCCATAAGGCCTGAAACCCGCCTTATCGCCATGACTCACGGCTCGAACGTCACGGGCACGCTGAATCCTATTGAGGAAATCGGTGAAATATGCCGTGAGAGCGGCATCCCATTCTTTGTGGACGCTTCTCAGACGGCGGGAGCGATTCCTATTGACGTTGTCAAAATGAACATAGATCTTCTCGCTTTTCCGGGCCATAAGTCCATTCTGGGGCCAACGGGTACCGGCGGTCTTTATGTCTCCGAAAAAGTGTCACCTAGACCTGTCCGCTCAGGCGGCACGGGCGTGTTTTCCGAGGTCAGGCTTCAGCCTGAGCAGCTTCCGTACTACTATGAGGCGGGAACGCAGAACACGGTCGGCATACTCGGCCTTTGCGCCGCTGCTCAGTACATACTCGAGCGCTCGGTAAACAACATTTTCATTGAGGAACAGCGCATGGTGCAGCGTCTTATAGATGGCCTTTGCGCGATTCCTGAAGTCGCGGTTTACGGACCTCTCACTTCGCCGCGCGCGGCGGCCGTTTCCTTCAACATCGACGGCATGGACTGCGCGGACGTCGCGATGATCCTCGAAACGTACTACGACATTTCCGTACGTTCCGGTCTGCAGTGCGCTCCGGACACCCACCGAATGCTCGGCACCTTCGACATGGGCGGAACTGTCCGCGTGAGTCCGGGACTGTTTACGACCGAAGAGGAAATAGACACCTTCCTCAACGCGATTCGCGAGATTACGGAGGAAGCGTGATGGAATTCTCACTGGTTCGCGCGCCGATCGACCAATCCACGGGAAAACCCTTTGAAAAATGTGATTACGCTCTGTTCCCGGGCCTCTCGCTGGCCAAGTCGGAACCGGAGCTTATTGTGCTGCTCTACGATTCGATTCTGCACCAGCACTCCGATACAGCCATGTTCCTGTACAAAGCCAGGGACGGCGCCGATCCGCTTCTCAACAGAAAATGGCAGCAGAGGCTGCTCACTGAATGGCGAAAGCTCGGCAAGCCGGCGGTCATAATTGTTTCACCGGAGGACATGCACTTCTTCCGCGGATGTCTCGGCGAGATAAAGACCATCTCTCTCTATGACGAGCTTCTGGCCCATGGCATCAGCGGTGGCTGCAGCCGTGAACTCTACCGCATCGCGGAGCCCGAGACGTACAGTTTTGCAAAGGCAGTCCGGGAGCTTGCCGAATCCATGGGCGCGGTCATCTACGACCCGGAAAGCTCAGACATATCCCCTGAGGACGCCGAGCGCATACCGTACCTGACCAGCAGCATCGAAATCAGAAACGAGCTGAAATCCCAGGGCCGCGACGCAGTTCACATCCTGGAGCTCATATACGGCATGGGCAAGTCCAATGAACACCTGGCCCACACTCACTCTGAGGACCACGAGCACAGCCATGAGGCGCCTAAGGTCCGCGATGTTTCAATGACAGAAAAACAGAGAGCCGCACAGGCGGCCCTCTTCGATAACGCTGCTAAAAATCAGAATCTGATCGAACTTGAACAGACTCTCCTCTCGCTCTTCTGGGGAGAGAGTGTTTAAGTTTTATTTCAACACTTCTTTGTAAACATCCATTACGTTCTTGTAGCAGATTCCTTCGATTTCGGCGGCGGTGAATCCGCACGCCTCGAAACCTTCGGCCAGCTTTTGCATGCCCGAAGCGTCAGGAACCGCCAGATCGTCTCTTCCGATGCCGTCGTAGTCAGTTCCGATTCCAACCGCGGCAGTTCCGCCCACGTTCATCATGTGGCGGGCGTGCCTTGCCAGACCTTCGATCGTGCTTTTGCATGCCAGCTCGGATTCGGCTTCCATTATGAAATCCGGACAGAAGTTCAGTCCGATTACGCCTCCGTGCTCGCCTACCACCCTGATCATGTCGTCTGTCATGTTCCTGTTGCAGCCGCAGAGCGCCCGCGCGTTGGAGTGGCTGGCGACGAACGGCCCTTTTACTGCCTTTGCGACATCGTAGAAACCGGCGTCTGAAAGGTGGCTTACATCGGCGATTATTCCCATCTCCTCCATCATCTCTACAGCCTCAAAGCCCTTGGCCTTGAGCCCGTTTTCCATTGTCTTAGGCTCAAACCTGAAGTAGCGGGTGTAGTCCTCGTCCATGCCATCAGGCAGGCTGTTCGGGTATCCCAATTCATTCTCGTAATTCCACGTCAGGGTGATCATGCGGACGCCTTCGTCGTGAAGAGTCTTCAGACGGTCCAGATCTCCTCCCAGCACGCCGCCCTCCTCTACTGTCATTACAGACGAGATGAGTCCGGCGTCCCTGTTTCTGATTATATCCTCATATGTCTTCGCCTCCCGGACCAGATCGGCGTTCGCGGCGATCTCCGCGTGATATATCTCCGCCATCTCCGTAAACTGTGTCCACGGATCCATGCCGTCTTCCCTCTGAAGGTCGACGTATATGGCGAAATTCTGCACAAGTGACCCGCCCTTCTTAAGCTTGAGCAGGTCGATCTGCAGTTTTTTGTCTCCGTATCCCGTGTCCCGCAGGTTGAGATTTATGCCTTCCTTGCGGGCCAGCCAGATCAGCATTATAGTGTCGCAGTGCATGTCAGCTATGTACATTTTCAGTTCTCCTTTTATGCTTATTTGATACTACCCTATTATACTCCTGAAATACCGCTAAAATACAATAAAAGTGTTTATTTTTCAACGATTCAGTGTTATCATTTATTCCGTGCGCGAGTGTGCGCGCACGGAGGAGGTATTTTACTTATGGTAAACAAATTAAAGAAAAAAGAAAAGAAAAAAAGAGGTTTTCTTTCTTCATTCTCAATCTGCTTCCTCGTAGTACTTCTGGCAGCGATTCTGTCATGGATCATCCCGGCAGGTAACTACGACACACTGGTATATGATGAGGGTTCAAACCAGTTCATCGTATACTCCGCAGATTATGATGAAGAAGCCGGAACAGGCACAGAGACTGAATATCCGGCAACCCAGGAGACACTGGATGAATTCGGCATCACTGCCGGACTCGACAACTTCACAAACGGCAACATCTACAAGCCTATGTCGATTCCTGGCACATACCAGAAGGTCGAAGCTCATCACCAGGGCATCAAGGAATTCCTGGCATCCCCTGTACAGGGTACAGCTGATGGTTTTGACATCATATTCTTTATCCTGATGCTCGGTGGTACAATCGGTGTCATCAACTACATCGGCGCGTTCAACGCAGGTATCGGCGCTCTGGCCAAATCCTGCAAGGGCCGCGAACAGATCATTCTGATCGCTGTTACCGCGCTGATCGCTCTGGCAGGAACAGTTGAGGGTTTCTGCGAAGAGACAATCGCACTTTATCCGGTACTTGTTCCGGTGTTCCTGGCAGCTGGCTATGACGCCATCACTGCTGTAGGCGCTATCTACATGGGTTCAACAATCGGCTGCATGTTCAGTACGATCAACCCGTTCTCAGTAGGTATCGCTTCCTACGCTGCAGGAACATCAATGAACGCAGGCCTCGGCTTCAGAGTAGTCGGTCTGATCATCGGCACAATCATCACTATTCTCTATCTGATGAGATATGCCAGCAAGATCAAGAAGGACCCTACAAAGTCACTGGTATACGACCAGAGAGACCTGGTACACGAGAAGTTCTCCGCAATCGACATGGAGAACATTCCGGAATTCACGGCAAGAAGAAAGCTGGCTCTGCTGGCATTCGTACTTACTTTCGCCATCATGATCTTCGGCATCATGAAGCTCGGATGGTGGTTTGAAGAACTGTCAATCCTGTTCATGTGCTCAGGCGTTGCCATCGGTATCATCGGAGGCATCGGCGAGAAGAACATCGTTCGTGAATTCGTAAACGGCGCAGCTGACCTGGTAGGCGTAGCCCTGATCCTGGGTGTCGCCAGAGCAGTAACGATCCTCCTAGACAACGGAAACATTTCCGGTACTATCCTGGAAGGACTGTCAACTGCAGTATCCGGCATGCCGCCAGCTGTATTCCTCGTTCTGCTGATGCTGGTATATGTAATCCTCGGATTCTTCATCAATTCATCATCAGGACTGGCTGTACTGTCCATTCCTATCATGGCGCCTCTGGCTGACATCGTAGGAATCCCTAGAGAGCTGATCGTATCAGCTTACGTATATGGTCTTGGTATCATTACCTTCATCACTCCGACAGGTATCGTAATGCCTTCACTGGAAGTTGTTGAAACCACATACGACAGATGGCTGAGACTTTCAATTCCGCTCGTCATCATACTTACTGTATGGGGCGCTATCATGCTGGTCGCTCAGCTGATGCTCACATAGAAGGAGAAGCAGTATGGCTGTATTAGAAGGATTAAAACCTGAAAAAGTATTTCAGTACTTTGAGGCAATCTGTCAGATTCCGCACGGCTCCGGCAACACAAAGGAGCTCAGCGACTGGCTTGCAGCCTTTGCGCAGGAGCGCGGTCTCGAATGCCATCAGGACGAGCTGAACGACATCATAATCATAAAAGAGGCTTCGGCCGGTTATGAGGCAGCTGATCCTGTAATCATTCAGGGCCACATGGACATGGTATGCGACAAGGTCGCTGACTGCGAAAAGGACATGGCTTCCGAGGGACTCGACGTTGCAATCGACGGCGATAACATCTACGCTGTCGGCACTACTCTCGGCGGCGATGACGGAATCGCTGTCGCGTTCATGCTCGCGATTCTCGACGATGACTCACTGCAGCATCCGAGAGTCGAGTGCGTGTTCACTGTCGACGAGGAAACGGGCCTTTACGGCGCGGAAGCTATCGATGTCGCTCCTCTTAAGGGAACGAGATTCCTCAATCTCGACTCAGAGGACGAAGGCATCGCAACCGTTGGCTGCGCAGGCGGAGTTACCGGAATCGCGCATCTCCCTGTCAGCAGGGAAAGCTACGACGGTCAGGCTTTCACAGTTGAACTGTCCGGTTTCCTGGGCGGACACTCCGGCACTGAGATCATCAAGGGTCAGGAGAACGCCATCAGGGTTCTCGGCAGACTGATGTTCGAACTGCAGGATAAGGCTGCCGCGAGAATCGTCGCAATCGACGGCGGCGTAGCGGACAACGTTATTCCTGTTACTGCAAAGGCAACCTTCATCTCACCTGACGGTGAGAAGGTCAAGGCGATATGCGATGAATGCCGCGGAATATTCGAACACGAATTCAAGGTCGATCCGGATTTCACAATGACTCTTTCGGAAACGACCGCGGAGGCTGCTCCGCTTGACGCGGTATCCGGACAGAAGGCGATCGCTTACCTGATCGGAACTCCTAACGGCATCGAAAAGATGACCGTCGGAATCGACGGCCTACCGCAGACTTCACTGAGTCTCGGAGTCCTGAGGACTCAGGAAAGCGAAGTCGTCTACACATTCTGCATCCGCAGCGCGGTTGACTCAGAATGCGAGATGCTTGCCCGCAGACTCGAGTGCCAGATTGAAGTCCTCGGCGGAACTCTCGACAGAGAGGGTCCGTACCCTGGATGGGAATACAATCCTGTTTCACCGCTGCGTGATCTGGTATGCGAAGTGTACAAGGACCAGACAGGCAAGGACATGGTCGTCGAGGCCATCCACGCCGGTCTTGAGTGCGGATTCTTCGCAGGCAAGATGCCCGGACTGGACTGCGTATCCATCGGACCTGACGTCAGAGACGTTCACACACCGAATGAGACGCTCTCCATCAGCTCCGCTCGCAGAACATGGGAACTGGTAGTCGAAGTACTGGCAAGAATGAAACCGTAAAAGCATCATAATGCTTAACCAGAAGACAGCCCGTCATCCGGGCTGTCTTTTTGTGCTATAATGATGCAAAGGCAACCTTGCATTTGATGAATAATATTAAGGAGCAGATCTATGCTGTACAGAAATTTTAAGTCAACAGGAAAAGACGTATCCCTTCTGGGACTTGGCGCGATGCGCTTCCCGACGAAGGAGGACGGTAAAGCGGACGAAGCGGAGTCCATACGCATGATACGCCATGCCATTGACAGCGGCGTCAACTACGTGGATACAGCTTACACATATCACGGCGGTGAGAGCGAAGTCATCGTAGGCAAAGCGCTCAAGAACGGTTACAGGGAGCGCGCCCTCGTCGCGGACAAGCTTCCTATATGGCTCGTCAAGAAGGAGGAGGACGTACGCCGCTTCTTCAACGAGCAGATCAAGCGTCTCGACGTTGACTGCATAGACATGTACCTGATCCACTGCATAGAAAGCGACGGATGGAAGATCACAAAGGAGTGCCGCGTAATCCCGATCCTGGAAGAGCTGAAAGCTGAGGGAAAAATCGGTCACATCGGTTTCTCATTCCACGATGACCTGTCCCTGTTCAAGGAAGTCATCGACGCCTATGATTGGGAGTTCTGCCAGATACAGCTGAACTATGTGGACGAGAATTTTCAGGCCGGACTGGAAGGCCTTAAGTACGCCGGCGCAAAAGGCATACCTGTCGTCATCATGGAACCTCTCAAGGGAGGCCGACTGACTGACGCCATCCCGCCTGCGGTACAGGCCGTATGGGATGAAGCGCCTGTAAAGCGTCCCCCTGTCGAGTGGGCCTTCAAGTGGGTAGCTTCGAAGCCTGAGGTGCTCACGATACTCAGCGGAATGAGCAGCATGGAGCAGCTGGAGCAGAATCTGGAGCTCTTCTCAAAAGAAGACCTCGCCGAAATAACAGACGCTGAGCTTGCGCACATAAAGAAAGTCGCGGATCTTTACCATGAGCTCATCAAGTATCCGTGCACTGAGTGCGGCTACTGCCAGCCGTGTCCGAGCGGAGTTCTCATTCCGCGCATAATACGCTACTACAACGACTGGTGCGCTTACGAACACAACCCTAAACTCAAGGAAGAATACCTGATATGGCAGGACGAGTCGGAGCACGCGTCAAACTGCGTCAAGTGCGGAGCGTGCGAAGATCACTGTCCTCAGCACCTGCCTGTCATGACAATAATGGATGAAATAGTGGAGGCATTCGGGAGATAATGACACAAATTAATTACATCACAGCCTCAGAAGCAGCAGCAAGCGTACGCTCGGGAGACCGGGTTTACATCGGAACGAGCAGCAGTTTCGCCTATGAAATTGTGGACGCTCTCTACGACAGAAAGGACGAACTCGAGGACGTCACCCTTCTCTGTTCAATGTCCATAACTCCGTGCAGAATGTTCGATACGGACTGGCCTGCGGATATTCCTCCGGGAAGCAAAGGCAATCCGTTCATTTTTGATACTTTCTTCCTCGGAGCCGGCGAGCGCAGCGCTCACAGAAAGCACAACATGGCCTTCGAGTTCACGTCGTTCCACTTAAGTCAGATAGATCTCTGGATGCGCGAGATCGGACGCCCTGACATAAGCTTTCTGCAGGTTTCAAGACCAGATGAAAACGGCCGCTGCTCCTACGGATCCGCGGGAATATGCGACCATAAATACGTCGTCGAAGAGACTAAGCGGGAAGTATTTCTTGAGAGCAACACGGGGAGTCCGTACATATTCGGACAGGACAATCTAATCAGCATGGATCACGAGAAAGTGGCCGGCGTCGTGCTCACGGACAACAACGCTCCGGAGCTCATGCCTGACAAGATAGATGATGTCTCAAGAAAGATTTCCGAAATCGTCGTTGCCGAGGTGCCAGACGGGGCTACCCTTCAGCTGGGTCTCGGCAAGATGTCTACGGCCATCGGATACGACCTTAAGCAGAGAAACGACCTGGGCATTTTCTCGGAGCTCTTCAGCCAGCCGATGATGATGCTCATGAAGAACGGTAATGTGACTAACAAGTGCAAAGGCTTCATGGATGGGATGAGCGTCTTCTCGTTCTCAGCCGGCACTCAGGAAATGTACGACTTCATGGACCACAATCCTGAAATCTACGGCGCGCCTTTCCCATTCGTCAACGACGCCAGAAACATCGCCAAAAACAGCAGGATGATCTCGATCAATTCTGCCATGGCGGTGGACCTCTACGGAGAGGTCGCGGCGGATGCTATGGGGTACAATCAGCAGAGCGCCGTGGGCGGACAGCTGGACTTTGTCAGAGGCGCCCAGTGGTCTGAAGGCGGCAAATCCATCATCGCTCTGTCATCGTCATTCATGAAAAACGGCAAAAGAAGGAGCAAGATATCGCTCCAGTTCGCGCCGGGCACGCCTGTCACGACTCCTCGCAGTGACGTGCAGTACATAGCCACTGAATACGGCTGCGTCAACCTGAAGCATCTGAACATGTCCGACCGGGTGCGCGCACTGATCGGTCTGGCACACCCTGACTTCAGGGATCAGCTGACTCAGGAAGCCCGCGACGCCAAACTGATATAACAGCCTTATTTCTGCCTTGTGAGAGTATCTTTGGCGACCGGTTTGTAGAATCGCCGCTGAATCTCGTCCCAGCTCTGGTCCCTGTCGGCCAGTATCCACATGAGCTTGGCTGTAATCGCTTCCAGCGTCATGTCACGGCCTTCGAGAATCTCAAAGGATCCGGCGATACGTCTTCCGACTTCATAGCTGTCGAGATGACTTCCTTCCAGAGGAACCTGTGTCGTCATTGCCAGCACCTTCTCCTCCGGGCTGTACTTGCTGAGTTCGTCGAAGAGCGTCTGCTTTATCGACTGCGGTATTCCGCCCGCCCCGAAGCTCTCAATGACTATGCCGTCATATATTTTGAATATCTCCGGTATCAGCTTCGGCGACATGCTCGGAGTCAGCTTGAGCAGGAAAACCTTCGGGTTGATTCTGTTATAAAAAACGGCCCGGTCTGCCTTTGCATCATCCGGCACGCCGTCTGTATTTACAAAGTCGGAATCGGTCATGTACCTGACTATGCGTCCGTTGTTGATGGCCGCTATCTCCGGCAGGTTGATGCTGTTGAACGCTGAGAAGCTCATCGATCTGACCTTCCTGGCTCTTGTTCCCGCAATTACGCTGCCCGCAAACACAACCTGAACTCCCTTTGAGGAAGGATCGGCTGCATAGATAATGCTGTCCTGCAGGTTTGCCTTTGCGTCTGTGATCTCGAAGCCTATGGGCTTCTGCGCTCCTGTGAGAACTATCGGCTTGCGGGAGTCCTGTATCATGTAGGACAGGACGGCCGCTGTATAAGCCATTGTGTCCGTACCGTGGCAGATGACGAACCCGTCGTAGGCGCTGTAGTTTTCCTTGACCGCGTCGACGATTTTCAGCCAGTGTGCCGCCGTCATGTCAGTGCTGTCTATGTGGAACAGCTCTTCAATATCTATGTCGATGTCCGCTCCGATCTGCGGCAGATAGCTGCGCAGCTGTTCACTTGTAAGCCCCGGAACAAGTCCGTCCGGGGACTGTACGGAGGCGATGGTTCCTCCGGTTGTTAACATCAGAATCTTTCTCATTGGCCTGTTTATTTCCTGTGTATTATTTCCACGTTGTCCAGAAAACGCATCATTCCCGCAGGGGCCTCGGACAAATCTTTGAGATTGGTCCATCCCATCTGGACTATCTTGTTTCCACCGTGATAATCGCTGCCGGCTGTAACATACAGATCGTATTTTTCGGCGAGCTCGAGCACCTCACTCTGTATCTTCGGCGTAAAGCCGGAATAGAAGGCTTCGACACCCCTGATTCCGTAGTCCATCAGATAACGGACCCGCTCGTCCAGTTCTTCGCCCATGATCAGATCGTCTCCATCGCCGTAAGCCGGATGAGCCAGAACAGGAACTCCTCCGCTCTTGAGAATTCCCTCGATGGCGTCTTCAGGCCGCACGTGGACGTTCTTGAATTTCTTCTTGTTGATGTATTTGCTCATGGCTTCATTGATGTCATTCGCGTACCCGTACTTGATCATCATGTTCGCGATGTGCGGTTTGCCCGGATTGTCTCTGTTCAGAAGCTGCACAATCTCCTCCTCCGGAAAATCGAATCCGTAAGCCTCCCGCAGAAACTCAATGCGCGCCTTCGTCTTTTTCATGCGCAGCTCGTGGCCTTCGGTGACTATCTCCGATATGCCCGGGATGTACGGGTTGTATCCGTACCCGAGAATGTGGTACTTGCCTTTTTCATCCCTGCACGAAAACTCGACCCCGCGTATGAAGCCGAGGCTTTTATCCGGATCGGCGACAGGAAGCATCGGCGGAACGAGCATGCCCGCCTTGATGGCGTCGTGATCCGTTATCGAGAACAGATCGATGCCGGCGTCCTGAACCTTCTTTATTATTTCCTCCAGACTGTCAGTTCCGTCTGAAACCACTGTGTGCATGTGCAAATCTATCTTGTTCATTGTTCCTCTTTCAAAGGTCAGATTACTCTTTCATCAGCCAGCAGAACGCGTAACCGCTTAAGCGCACCTTCATTCCTGAATCGTCTCCCGGCGGCAGAACTCTGCCGCTGAGCAGGTCGCGCCAGACGGCTCCTTCGATAGTCGCCTCCGCCGGGTTCTCTGAAAAGTTGAACAGCGCAACCAGCGTCTGATCGCCGTGCTGTCTCTTCAGCCCCATCACCCTGTCGTCGCCCGTATAGTAGACGTATACCTCCGCGTCGCTGCGGAAAACATCATGCTCGCCGCGTATGTTCTTCAGCTTCTGCAGGCCGTCAAACATGAGCTGCTGCAGGGTTCCGTGTTCGAACCTCTTCTCCGCCAGGGCGAAATCGAATTTGCCCCGGTGAAGGTATCTGCTGTCATCCCAGTGTGATGGATCGTCGTGGTAGCTGTAGTCGTTGAGCTGTCCGATCTCATCGCCGCTGTATATTACAGGAATGCCCGTCTGGGTGAACATCCACGCGTGCATCATCAGATCACAGGCGAGTCCCCTCTTCAGTGACGCGTCCCCCTTGTTGTCGAGGGCCTCTAGTATTCCGCATTCCAGACCGCAAAGGGACGCTGTCGTTCCGCACGCCCTGGCGTCCCCCAGAGACTCGGCGTCGTTATACAGCTCGCCGCGGGCCCAGCTGCCCGGCCACTTGCCGGTAAACCAGTCGTTCAGATAGCGCTTGTGCGGTTCCTCTCCAATTCCAAACTGGCCCAGGAACGCGTAATCCAGTCCCCATCCGATATCATCGTGGCACCTGAGATAATTCTGGAAGAAACAGTGCTCAGGCAGATGGCATACCTGATCCATCTGATGCTGCAGCAGACGAACGTCTCTCGTTGCCAGAGTGTGCCACGTCGTGCACATGGTCGTAACGTTATAGAGAATATCGCACTCAGGTTTTTCCGCAGGTCCGAAGTAAGGCACGACTTCCCGCGGTTCCATGACGACTTCCCCGAGCAGTACAACGCCCGGGCAGACTATCTGACAGGCCAGATGCATCATGCGTATGAGTGTGTGCACCTGCGGCAGATTGCGGCAGTTCGTCCCGAGCTCCTTCCATATGTAAGGAATCGCGTCGAGGCGGATCACATCCATTCCGCGGTTCGCCAGGTACAGCAGGTTGTCCGTCATGTCATTGAAGACCGTCGGATTGGCGTAGTTGAGATCCCACTGGTAATTGTGGAATGTTGTCATTACGACTTTCTTTATGTCATCGAGCCACGTGAAATTCCCCGGCGCTGTCGTCGGGAAAACCTGCGGCACGGTCTGTTCAAACTTGTTCGGGATATCCCATGAATCATAGAAGAAGTAGCGGTCTCTCGCCGTCTGATCGCCTGCTCGGGCTGCCTTTGCCCATGCGTGTTCGTCGCTTGTATGGTTCAGAACGAAGTCAAAGCAGAGGGCGATGCCCTTTTCATGGCAGGCGTCGGCAAGCGCTTCCAGATCCTCCATGGTTCCAAGCTTCGGCCTTACCTTTCTGAAGTCCGCGACGGCGTATCCTCCGTCGCTCTTTCCCTTTACAGAATCAAGCAAAGGCATCAGGTGCAGATAGTTGATCCCGCACTCCTCCAGATAAGGCAGGTTCTTCCTGACTTCCTTGAGATTGCCTCCGAAGTTCTGGGCGTAGAGCATCATGCCCAGCAGCTTGTTTGACTGATACCAGTCCTTGTCCTCGCTGCGGACTTCGTCCAGTTTTTTCAGGGATAGCCTGCGCTCATCAGCGTTTTTTTCAAGCATCTTCATGAAGTACAGAAACGCGTCCTCGTCTCCGTAAAGCTCCATGTAGAGCCATTCCAGCTCGTCCAGAAGTTGTTTTGTGGTCTTGTCACTCATTTATGCTAATCTCCCAGTTCCTCCAGTGTAGGCATGGCCGGAATCGCTCCCGGCCTTGAGCATGTCTTCGCCGCCGCGCGGTTCGCAAAGGCAAGAATGCTCCGCAGCTCGTCTTCCTGCGGAAACTCACTCATCGGCGCAAGCTTCGACAGCACTCCGCCAAGGAAGGTGTCCCCGGCTCCGTTTGTGTCGGCAACCGTCACCTTCTCTGCCGGAACAGTTCCGGTTACTTCTCCTTCTCTGTAGAATACGCCCTCACTTCCAAGCGTTATCATGATCAGCCTGATTCCGTTCTCCGCCAGTATCGCGCTTCCCTTCTCCAGATCGTCGGTTCCGGTCAGAAGAACAAGCTCCTCATCGGATATCTTCAGTATGTCGACCATGTCGAGGGGCCGCTTCATCCACTTAACCGCTTCATCCTCTCCCGGCCAGAGCGCCGCCCTGTAGTTAGGATCGTAGCTGATCCGAACGCCCTGACTGCGCGCGTGCTGAACTGCTGCCAGGGCCGCGCTTCTTGATGGTTCCGTCGTCAGGCTCAGCGATCCGAAGTGCAGTATCAGCGGAAGTTCAGACGCGTCTGCCTTGAGAAAAGCTGTCGCTTCTTCTTCTGTCAGCTGTGTGTCGGCGCCGGGATCTCTGTAGAATGAAAAGCTGCGCTCGCCGCTGTCATCGACGGAAACGATCGCCAGCGTAGTCGGTACGGCGTACGTCTCAAAGAGGCATGACGTATCCACATTGTCATCCTCAAGCGTCCCGCGCAGCTGGGCGCCAAAAGAATCGTGACCTATTTTGCCGATGAATCCGGTCTGCGCTCCAAGGCGTGACGCCGCGACAGCCACATTGGCAGGCGCACCGCCCGGAAACGCGGCGAACTGCGGAATTCCTTTTTCATCTGTTCCTGTCTGAGTCAGGTCTATCAGGACCTCGCCAAGCGTCATGATCTGTGCCATTAGACTTCTCCTATACGTAAAATATGCAATGCTCGTACGCGTTGATAATGGTTGTGCCATTGTGTTCGCTTATCTGCGGGATATGTACCCCGTAATTTTTATGTATGTGTCCATGCACGAAACAGGCCGGATGATACTTCTCCAGTAAATGGTTGAACGCTTCGAAACCTCTGTGGGAGACAGAATCAAAATCGTTCAGTCCCCTTGCCGGCGCGTGCGTAACCATTATGTCGATGCCGTTGTGCCTGCGTATCAGCTTTCCGAGCTTTCGTACGCGCTTTTCCATTTCCTCTTCGGTGAATGTGTTTCTGCCCTCGCGGTATTTGAACGAGCCGCCCAGCCCCGCGATTCTAAGGCCGTTGTACTCATACACCGTATCTTCTATGCAAATGCATCCGCCCGGCGGGTCGTCAATCAGGATGTCATCGTGATTGCCGCGCACATACAGAACCGGACAGCTTGCCATTGTCGTCAGAAATTCCAGATAGACTTTATGTAAATCCCCGCAGGCGATGATAAGATTAAAATCATCGAGCTTCCCCGGAGAATAGTATTCGTAGTATTTTTTTGATTCATCGTCAGCGACTGCCAGAATCTTCATCTTTTTTCTGACAGGCTGACGGACCAGCTCTTTGAGCTGTGAAGGACTCAGGCTGCGAACCTTTTCATAGCCGTGCATTTCAATAAATGTCAGCATGTCATCGCAAAGCGACCTGAGCGTCTCTCCCTTCCCGATACTAGCATATTCTTTGTGAAAGTAGTAATAGAACGAGAGGAAATCTATGCGGTCCTCGTCAGTCCACGCTTCTCCCGGTTTTTTACCCATAAGACGCTGAAGCTGCTCATAGGATCCGGGACTTGAAAACTCGACCGTTCTAAGCCCGCTCCAGTCGTGAAACTGAAGAAAGGCTTCGTACAGTTCCGCTTCCTCGCTTCCGTCACGCGCGGAAGGTATTCTGATTACATATGCGTCAACGCTGTCAGCCTCGAAATACTTCAGTATGCTGACTCTCTTGTTGCCCTCTTCAACGTAGAACCTGTTTCTGTACTCGTACAGTTTGACAGGTTCGCGTATGCCTTCGTTAAGATGGGCATCACAAAGAGTAATCCACTTGTCCGCGAATTCCGAGGAACTGCTGAGAAGGGGCATAAAATTCCGCGCAAACGCGTTATTACGCCCCTCGTGCTTAGTTCCAACCACCAGAGCCAGCGGAATCTGTTCCAGTCCCAGATTCCGCCCGGCAGCCAACTGTCCGGATGAAACTATGGTCTCCAGACCGATTGGATACGGGGATTCTCCCCGCGCAGTGGCTTTTTTGTATTCTTTTACCGCGAGCTTCTGCGCCTCGCGATAATCGTATCCTGACATGCCCTAATGTCCCTGTCCTTTACCACTCCGGGTGCAGCAGATTCTTTTCTGTCTCTTTGTCGAACAGGTGGATCTTTTCCATGTCGAATGCCAGCTTGGCAGCGTCGCCTGTCTTCAGAGGTGAATCAGGCGCAACACGGGCTGTCATCTGAGTGCCGGCCACATCGAAGTACAGGAATACTTCCGCGCCAAGCATCTCGCGAACCTTGATCGTGGTTGATACTGTGTGATCCCCATTTTCAACGAGGAACGCAGGGTCGTCGGAGATGTTCTCAGGACGAATTCCGAGTACAACTGTCTTTCCGTCGTATCCGCCGTCTATGAGAACCTGCTTCTCTTCGTCAGGTACATTCAGTACGTTATCGCCTACAGTCAGCGTTACCTTGTCGCCGTCAACGTTTACAACCGCATCTATGAAATTCATCTGAGGTGACCCTATAAATCCGGCAACGAACAGGTTGCAAGGCTTGTTGTACAGGTGTTCAGGTGTGTTGATCTGCTGTACGATACCGTCCTTCATTACGACGATTCTTGTTCCCAGCGTCATGGCCTCTGTCTGGTCATGGGTTACGTAGATGATCGTAGTTCCCAGCTTCTCATGGAGCTTTGAGATCTCTGTACGCATCTGGACTCTCAGCTTGGCGTCCAGGTTGGACAGAGGTTCGTCCATCAGGAATACCTTAGGGCTTCTTACGATGGCACGTCCCATTGCGACACGCTGTCTCTGTCCGCCGGAGAGAGCCTTAGGCTTTCTGTCGAGCAGCTTCTCCAGGTCAAGGATCTTGGCCGCTTCACGAACCTTCGCGTCGATTTCGTCCTTAGGAACGTTTCTCAGCTTCAGAGCGAATGCCATGTTGTCATAAACTGTCATGTGCGGATAGAGAGCATAGCTCTGGAATACCATTGCGATGTCTCTGTCCTTAGGCTCAACGTCGTTCATCAGAACGCCGTCGATCCTGAATTCACCTTCAGAGATGTCTTCCAGTCCGGCGATCATTCTCAGAGTCGTGGACTTTCCGCATCCTGAAGGTCCGACAAAGATAATGAACTCCTTGTCTGCTACCTCCAGATTAAAATCCGTTACAGCATGATAGCCGTTAGGATATATCTTCTGAATTCCTTTTAATGATAAACTTGCCATTATTTGTTCTCCTTTATCCGGTACTTCGCGATGTCCATCACCGCGGTACCTTTCACATAAAAGGTTATATCTTCTGCATGTCTGTCGGTGTATACTACTGCCGACATGACCTGCTCACCATCATTGATGAAAATCTCAGCGCTGAGTCTGTCTATTATCACTCTGAGATCTATCTGTCCGTCCCGGTCTCTGACCTTTGCCTGTCTTCTGACCAGCTCGGTCTTTCCGGGTCCCGCGTGGCTTCTGTCGAGAGTCACTTCTGATTTGCCGGGTTCATAAGTGAACTCAGTATAGTGCTCCGCGTCAGCCGCAAACCGCATCCGGAACCTTTCGTACATCTTGCCCTCATCGGGTCTGATCCGAAGTTCCAGGTCGGTCGTCCTTCCCCGGATGCCTTCGAGGCTCTGTTCCTCCCCGGCTTTTTCTCCGAGTCTCACGTTTCGGTAATCGATCTCGTCCGTCCGGTAGTCATCCAGCTCTCTGACGGGCTTTTGCAAAACCATTCCGTCCCGGATTGCAAGCTCCCTCGGGATGCTCATCTGTCCGTTGATTGGAAGCTCGATGCCTCTGCGCTCCGCTGTCTGCGGGTTCTGCATCCATCCGATCAGGATGCGTCTTCCGTCTTCTGCGGAAACGGTCTGTCCGGCGTAGAAGTCGAATCCCTGCTCGATGCTCTGCCACCGGTCTTCGCGGAAGCTTCCTCTTTCGGTGTCGAAGGATCCGATCCTGCAGATGCTTTCCACTTCTCCCATGGTTCCCGCCAGCAGTACGTGCCTGCCGTCCAGCCGGAAGAAGTCCGGGCATTCCCACATCCATCCGGGCTTGCCTTCGCCATCGGCCAGAACGCTTTCGAATTCCCATTTCAGTCCATCCGCGCTTCTGTAAAGCAGGATCTGGGCTCCGTGCGTTTCGTTGTGGTTGGCAATGACTGCCCTGAATGTTCCGTCTGCTTCCCGCCACAGCTTCGGATCGCGGAACTCTCGCGGATTGCCGCCCTCCGGCAGCATGTCCCCTGTAATCACAGGATTTCCGTCATGCTTTTCATAGACTGTTCCGTCTCCAAAGGCTATGCACTGGATCTGCAGACCTCCGTCTCTCGGGTCTTCGGAATCCGGCCTGCAGCCCGTGTACATGAGCATGTGCCTGCCGTCATCACACGTCAGCGCCGTTCCGGAAAAACATCCGCCGATGTCATATTCCCGGTCAGGCACGAGGGCGTCCGGGAGATGTTCCCATCTGATGAGGTCATCGCTTACCGCATGTCCCCATCGCGTCGGCCCCCAAACGGTCGCGTCGGGATAGTACTGATAAAACAGGTGGTACTTACCGCCGTACCTGCTGAACCCGTTCGGATCGTTCATCCACCCCTTCTCAGGCGTCAGATGAAACACCGGTCGTTCATTTTTGTTAAATTCACTCAGCTGCTGATTCTTCATTCTGTTCCATTGTTTTGAAAATCGGATCGTATATCATGACGCACAGGTAACCCGGTATTGTCAGCCCGTACAGCAGCACCAGCAGGAATATTCCATGCATGAGCCACAGGAGGGCTGCCCAGGCAGCGCATACTGCCAGCATTCCCAGCGTCCTCGGAATGTGCCCCAGCGCGAGAGCCGCCGCGTTGACAAGAGTGCCGCGCGCGGTGTTCTCAAACCTTGAGAGCAGGGCGAAGGTATATATACCGACGCCGAACACGCATATTCCGATCACTGTGATGATGATCATGAACAGGGTTGATGCTTTTGCATCTATGGAGTGAAGCATCATCAGTTCCACTCCCGCCACGGCGAATATCGCTGTGAACATCAGTCCCAGTCCGATTCCCTGCTTGAGGTTCTGCCTGAAAGATTTTATGAACATCTTCCAGACGTAGGTTTCATCCTTTCTCACAAGGTGAATCAGAACATTGTTCATGGCCGTGATCGCGGCTCCGGCTGTCACTATCGGAATCATGCAGGCGATTGTCATAAGGTTGAGAACCGCCATGTCCACGAGTCGTGAGAGAAACCGCATAACCGGATTATTTGAGTCAAAAAACCGATCCATTTCCCTGCCCTATCCTTTGACTGCACCTGCTGTAACACCTGCGACGATATGCTTCTGCAGGAAGAGATACAGTATAAGTATCGGCAGCATGGCCAGCAGCAGGGCCGCCATTACAAGTCCGATGTCTGTTGAATAGGTTCCGTAGAACGCCTGCGTCGCGATTGGGATCGTGTAGATCTCTTTGTCTGTAAGTACAAGGCTCGGCAGGAGGTAGTCGTTCCAGAAGGCCATTGCGTCAATGATGGCCACTGTAGCGACAGTAGGTTTGAGCAGCGGGAAGACGATTTTCCAGAAGGTCTGCCATCTGCTGCAGCCGTCAATCAAGGCGGCTTCCTCCAGTTCTATCGGAATATTGGAATGTATCGCTCCGTGGAACATGAATGTCGCCATCGACACTGAGAATCCCACGTGCATGAAGATCAGGGTGATCCTGCTTCCCAGAATTCCGAAGATTCCGCCGTATACAGATACGAGAGGAACCATCAGTACCTGGAACGGGATGACCATAGATGCGATCATCAGCGCGAAGAACAGCGTACATGCCTTCCAGTTGTTACGGACAATGACGAATGACGCCATGGCCGAGAAGAGGATTGTCAGTATCGTCGCGCAGAATGTGATGATAGCGGAGTTCTTGAATACGTTCCAGAAATCCATCTTAGCCATCGCTTCCGGGAAGTTCTGCAGTGTGAATCCGTGCTCACCGATCAGTGCGAGCGGATTCGATGTGATATCACCTTTCGTCTTGAAAACATTTATCAGGACAAGAAGGAAAGGTATGACGAACAGGATGAACACAATAATCAGTACGATGATCGTGATGACCTGGCGTCTTTTTTTCTGCTTAGCAGCTAATTCGTTCTGATTCATTACGCTTCTACCTCTCCTTTCTTACCGATATACACCTGAGCAATACCTATGATTGCGCAGACAACGAACAGTATCAGCGCTTCCGCCTGGCCTGTGCCGAAGTCCTTGTAGATAAACGCCTTGTTGTATACGTGCATTGCGGCGAGCACCGAAGAGTTGAACGGTTCACCGTTTGTCAACGACAGGTTGACATCGTAAACAACGAAGCATCTGGTGATGCTCAGGAAGATACAAGTTACAAATGATGTCCTCATCAGAGGAATCGTGACGTTGCGCATCGCCTGTGACGGCGTGCATCCGTCGATCATGGCCGCTTCCTTCAGACTGTCGGAAACACCCATGAATCCTGCCACGTAGATCAGCATCATGTAGCCGGCATACTGCCAGACAGATACCAGGATCAGGCAGAACATGGCGCCTCCCGTTGAAGACAGGAGCGATGGAACCGTTCCGTCGGTGAAGGCTGCGCCGATAGCGACAAAAGCACGGTTGAAGACGAATTTCCATACATAACCTAATACGATGCCGCCGATCAGGTTCGGAATGAAGAACCCTGCGCGGAAGAAATTCTGTCCCTTGATGCCGCTTGTCACAAGGTAAGCCAGTGCAAAAGCAACGGCGTTAACAAATATTACTGCGAAAGCAGAATAGATGATCGTCCTGCCCATGGAAGCCCAGAAGTAGGCATCCTTAAAAGCAGAAACATAGTTCGCAAATCCTACGAGCGGTTTTTCGGCCGATACGCCGTCCCAGCTTGTAAAAGTCAGATACAGACCGTAGATGAACGGAATGATAATGACCATACAGAACAGGATCAGTGCAGGGCCGGCAAACATCAGGAATTGTTTTGACTTATACGATATTGTATTTCGTTCCATTTTTCCTCCTCCCTGCATTAATTCTCGTGCGGTTCAAGCGTCTTGGTCTTCCAGTACGTTGTTACGTCCTTTGCAAAGCCCTTGCGGTCGCTCTTGCCTGCCAGATACTTCTGGAACTGTGCGCCCAGGATCGCGTAGTGATCGTCAGGCAGATAGTTGTAGTTCGGAACAAGCGCGCCCTTGTCGGCATAGACCTTAACGGATTTGCCCAGAGGGTCAACGACTTCTTTCGTGATGTTGGAGAACGCCGGAACCAGCGCGCAGTCATCGACGAGGAACTTCTGTCCTGCTTCGTTGTATACGAGCCAGTTCAGGAAGTCCATTCCCTGCTGACGCTGTTTCTCTGACGTGTTCGCGGAAGAATCCAGGAAGATAAACTTGGAGCCGCCGCCTACCAGCATCTCGTTCATGCCGTCATCAAGATCCTGCGGAACAGGCATCAGACCCATGTTCTCAGTGTAGTCAAATGCGCTGATAACCGACCAGTCCCAGTTTCCGCCGAACAGGAAGGCAATCTCGCCCTCTGCCAGCTTCTGCTCCGTGACTTCTCTCTCTGCTGAAATCGCACTATCCTTGGAATAACTGTTGTTCTTAAGAACATCGAACGTATCCATCAGCGCGTTGAACTTCTTGTCTTTGATCAGCTTCACCGATCCGTCTGAAAGTCCTCTGACGAATGCGTCCGGATCATCTCTCTCCTCATATACCTGCGCCAGGTAGTGGGCTGCCAGAGACCAGTCTTCCTTCATGACTCCCGTCGGAGACTCCATGCCGCCCTTCTTGAGCTGCTTGATCAGCCCCTTGAAGGCTTTGCATGTCTTGTAGTCTTCCGGTTTGAACTCTTTGCCTGTGATCTTCTCGATGGCATCCTTGTTGTAGATGATGCCTCTCGCTTCGATACAGACCGGGAATCCGTAGATCTTGTCCCCTATGCCAATGGCATACTGGGTGTCCTTGGTCCACTCCTGATCGCTCATGTCGACAGCGTGATCTTCCGCCAGTGAGTAGATATCCTTAGCATCTACCATGGACAGAGTATACGGGTTGCCGGACGCATACCTTGTCGCCAGATGCGCGGATACCGTGTCGGAAGAATAGTACACCTCTACCGGCACGCCTGTCTCCTCTGTGTAGCGCTTGGCCATTTCCAGCATCTGATCCTGAATCTCCATCTTGGAGTTGAAGATCGTGATGCCGTTGCTGTTGCCCGTCGGCTCTTCTTCCGAAGTCTGACCGCATCCGGACATGAAGCAGAGCGCCATAATGAACGCCACTACAAGAGTGATCAGTTTCATTGTCTTCTTCAATATGTCACCTCCTATATTAGTCACACCGAAATAAAATGTACGGTTATGAAAATTGTACCATTGAAACGCTACATTATACAGAACTTTTTGACAAACATGCCTTATTACCTGTCCCCATTTCGTGCAGATGAGATAAAAAGGGTTATTTCAAGGGCAAGATACTGCTATAATAAGGAATGGTTCATGGATTATTTCACCCATGGTTCACGGAGAATTCAGATGATTGATCAGGTAATTGAAAAGCTGAAAAACGGCGATCTCAACGGAGTGCTGGCACAGATATATGGACCCGATGCGGTGGAGACGCAGCGTGACCGTTATATCCGCGCGGTCGAACGTTTTGAGGAGCTGTTCGGCGCAAGTCCGGACTTTCCCGAGGCCCGCAGTCTGAGCAACTGCAGCCTGCACGTGTTCCGTGCGCCCGGGCGGACGGAAATCGGCGGGAACCACACCGACCACCAGCACGGACAGGTCCTGGCGGCGGCCATCGACAGAGATATTATCGCGGTTGTAGCTGCGTGTGGTGCCGATGAATGTACTGACGGCAATGGCCTGATTCGCATCTACTCGGAGGGTTTCGGATGGACCGAAGCGAATCTTGCTGAATGGGCGGATTTGCAGCCTGAGCCAGACGAAAAAGGTTCAGTCAAAGCTCTGAGTCACGGTGTGGCTGACGGAATGCTTAAGAGCGGCTGCAGGACGGGCGGCTTTTGCGCTTATGTTACGAGCGATGTGCCCGGCGGAACCGGACTGTCATCGTCGGCTGCCTTTGAGGTGCTGGTTGGAACGATATTCAATGAAATATACAATGAAGGCGCTGTTTCAGCACAGGAAATCGCGCATATCTCCCAGGCTGCGGAAAACAATTACTACGGTAAGCCATGCGGCCTGATGGATCAGACCGCCATTGCGAACGGCGGCCTGTGCCGCATTGATTTCAGCAATCCCGATTCACCGGCTGTAGAGAAGATGGACGCTGACCTTGCGTCTGCCAGATACTGCGTATGCATTACTGACACTCACGGCTCACACGCTGAGCATACGGATGATTACGTCGCCGTGCAGACCGACATGGCTGCGGCGGCAAGTGTCTTCGGCAGATCCGTGCTTGAACACGTAAGCACCGATGAAGTCATAGCTCACTCAAAAGAAATAAGAGCGGCCGGCGGAGACCGGGCATTCCTGCGCGCCATGCATGTGGCCTCTGAGAATGAACGTGTGGCCGGAGAAGCGCTTGCTCTGGAGCAAAAAAACATGCCGGAGTTTCTGAATCTCGTCAGACAGTCCGGCAATTCATCATATAAATATCTTCAGAATGTTCATACTGACAGAAACCCCGCCAGACAGGAGCTGGCCGTGGCTCTGGCAATAAGTGAAGCAGTTCTTGGAAACAGGGGCGCCTGCCGCGTTCACGGCGGCGGATTCGCAGGCACCATTCAGGCATTCGTGCCTGAGGACATGGCCGGACAATACTGCCGCGCCATGGATGACGCCTTCGGCGAAGGGTCATGCTTCGTGATCCGCGCATGCCCTGAAGGCGGTGTCAGGATCATTTAGAAATCCCGGCGGCTTCTTTGATCTCCTCATCAGTGAATCCAATTTTCTCAAGTATCTCCCGCGTGTGATAGCCCGTAGGATATCCTGCGTGCCTGTATTCAGGCGGGCACTCGGACAGCTTCAGCGGGCATCCGAGCTGCCGCACGGATGAAGGTCTTTCTTTGTGAGATGGTGCTCCTTCTGTGTTACAGGACTCGTCCGCGGCAGTCGGAACAGGCACTTCCGGCATCATGCCGCGCAGGCGTATCTGTTCATCCTGCCGGGCTTCTTCAAGAGTCAGAACAGGTTCCACGCAAGCGTCAAGCTCAGCAAATACATCGCACCACTCTTTCATGGTCCGGGCCGCGAAAGCCTCACGGACTCTTTTTTTAGTCTCCGGAGAATCGAGCTTCAGGTCCGCGCCCGGTTCACCTTCGAGCCCGAGGCCTTTGCATAAGGCCGCAAAGAACTTTGGCTCCAGTGATCCGACGCTCATGTAGCGTCCGTCCGCCGTTTCATAGAAATCGTATACAGTTCCGCCGTTGAGCAGATGCTCTTCCCTTCCCGGCATTTCGCCGCCTCCGAGGAATGCCGCTCCGTCCATGCCGTTAAAAGGCACGACTCCGTCCATCATCGCGACATCGATGTACTGTCCGCGCCCGGTTTCGTGGCGGTAATTCACGGCTGCGAGTATGCTGATGACGCTGTTCATAGATCCTGCTGCTACATCCGCAATCTGCACATTGGTAAGCACCGGTCCTGTCTGAGCGCGTCCTGCCTGAGACATGTTTCCTGACCTGGACAGATAGTTGATGTCATGTCCCGCGCGCAAGGCCATCGGGCCTGTCTGACCGTACCCCGTGAGCGAGCAGTATATGAGCCGCGGGTTAAGCTCGCGAAGCTGCTCATAACTCAGCCCCAGCTTTTGCATTACGCCCGGCCGGAACTGCTCCAGAATGATGTCGTATCCTTCATCTCTCACCAGGCGTCTGACCGCTTCAACACCGATTGGCGTCTTCAGATCGAGGCACACTGTTTTCTTGTTGCGCCTTATCCACGCGGAGACAGCTGTTGTTTCTGTTCCTTCGATTACCGGCGGCCATTCCGTAAGAATATCTCTCCTGTCCGGCGCCGCCACGCTTATCACTTCAGCGCCCATGTCCGCCATCACCAGCGTCGCGTAAGGCCCCGGCAAAAGCGTTGAAAAATCAAGTATTTTAAGTCCTGTTAATGCTCCCATGACGTTTCTTCCTTTCTCCATTTTCAGTATAATCCAAAGGCTGCCGCGCAGAAAGAACAACTTTGGTTTTCTTTTGGTCTATGGTGTTGACGCAAAGGCCAAAAAGTGTAATAATGGGCGCGGTGTGTCATTAGATTACATTATATATCATATATAGAGGAGATTATTGTAAATGGAAAATCAACTTGAAAAAAGATACGGTCTGATTACAGCCATATGCGTTGTAGTCGGCATCGTAGTCGGATCCGGCGTCTTCTTCAAGGCGGAGAAGATTCTCGTCTGCACCGACGGAAGAACATCGCTCGGAATTCTGGCATGGCTTATCGGCGGCATCATCATGGTATCCTGCGCCTATGTATTCGGCGTACTGGCTTCACACCATGAAAAGTGCAATGGTATCGTTGACTACGCAGAGGAAATGTGCGGAGAAAAGTACGGTTACATCGTTGGATGGTTCATGGCTACCATCTACTATCCTACACTGACTTCCGTACTGGCATGGGTTACCGCCAGATACTTCAGCGTACTGATCGGATGGGATATTGTCGGACCGCAGTGCATGGCGCTGGCCGGTTTCCTTCTGATACTGGCATACGTCTGCAACTCACTCAGCCCTGTCATCGCAGGCAAAGTGCAGGTCACGACAACAGTCATCAAGTTCATACCGCTTCTGCTCATGGCTATCGTAGGAACTATCTTCGGTCTCCACAGCGGAATGACGATGGAGAACTTCAGCTACATAGCTCAGGACGCGGGCCCTGCAGGTCCTGCACTGTTCACAGCAGTATGCGCGACGTCCTTCGCTTACGAAGGCTGGATCATTGCGACATCCATCAACTCCGAAATCAAGGATTCAAAGAAGAATCTGCCTCGCGCGCTCTTCTTCGGATCACTGATCGTTGTTTTCATTTACATTGTTTATTATCTTGGTCTCGCGGGAGCTGTCGACAATGAAACCATGATGGCCGGCGGCGAAGAAGGCGCCAAGATCGCCTTCACCACTCTGTTCTCAAGAGTAGGCGGCACAGGCGTATTCGTACTGATCGTCGTTTCCTGCTACGGAGTACTGAACGGTCTGATGATGGCTACTGTCAGAGGTTTCTACTCTCTGGCAATCAGAGGCAAAGGCTACAACCCTAAGATGTTCAGCCAGGTTGATTCTGTTACCAACATGCCGACCAACGCGTCCATCATGGGACTGCTCGTTGCAGGCTGGTGGCTGCTGTACTTCTACGGAGCTAACCTCACTGCTCCTTGGTTCGGCCCGTTCTGCTTCGATACATCAGAACTTCCGATCATCACGATCTATGCGATGTACGTACCGCTCTTCCTTGTGCTGATCAAGAAAATCGGAAATTACAACATCACTCCGATTATTCCGGTAGTAGCCATACTCGGTTCCATTTTCATGGTTATCGCCGCGATCTTCGCGCACCGCATGGCTGTTGTCTTCTATCTGATCGTATTCGTAGTAGTAATCTGCATCGGTCTTCCTAGAATGAACTCCGTACAGATTGATCAGCCGAAGATAGATGAAAAACACGAATAACTGCCCTTTCGGCAAACATAAAAGGGAGGCGTGCAATGCACAGCCTCCCTTCTTTTATTCTGTTTTTAATTGTCCTGAATCTTGTTGATCATCATCCGGATGATTTCATCGTTAGTCTCGTGCATAGCGACCCTGCCGAGGTATCCGTAGTTTCGGATGGTGTTCTCAACGCCTTTGAGCACCAGACCCTCGCCGCTGTAGAACTGGTTGCCGTCCATGTACATCTCATATCCCATAAGACCGGATTCCACGGCGATGGCGATCTTCGCCGCGCATGATGCCTTTGCGCCGTCACATACGATTCCCGAAGATATCGCGAGTGTGTTGACGATTGTATGAGATATCGTCTTGAAATCGCCTCCCTTGATGAAGGCTATGCCTGCCGCGGCACCTGCTCCCGCGGTAACAACTCCGCAGTAGGCAGAAAGTCTGCCGATTCCCGTCTTAGCGTGAAGCGTTACAAGATTTGAAATGAGAAGTCCGCGGTACAGCTCCTCTCTGGAAACACCCATTTCCTCGGCATATACGATGACCGGAAGAGATGTAGTCAGACCCTGGTTTCCGCTGCCCGAATTGATGACTACCGGAAGCTCGCAGCCGCCCATCCTCGCGTCGGAACCGGCGGCGGCCATTGCCTTTGCTTTTGTCCTGACGTTGTCCGGATCTGCCTTGAGGAGTATCTTGCCTATGTTCGCGCCGAAATTCTCATTTATGCCTTTCTCAGCGATTGCCTTGTTGCAGGCTATCTGGTTATCGAGAATGTCCTTTACGTCAGACAAATCGCAGGTCGTCGCAAAATCAAATATATCCCTGATGGTCAGCAGATCGTAATCCAGGCCGTCTTCCGCGTCAGCCTCATGGGCGTCCGTCTTCTTGAATATGACTTCCCCATCTTTCTCGATTGATACTATATTCGTGTGTTCGTCTTTTATGTGAACCTTTGCGCAGTGACCGCTTGCCCACACGCTTATTTCCACATCCAGAAGACTCTCCGACTCCATCGGTTCGACCTGAATGTCCGCAATGTCGCAGTAGGCTTCTATATGGTCCTTTATCCCCTGCGGTATATCCGCTATGACCAGAAGTCCCGCTTCCGCGTCACCTCCGAGGACACCGACCGAGGCCGCGACCTCTATGCCTCTACGTCCTTCTGTGTTAGGGACTACTACGCTTTTGACATTTTTAATAATGTTCCCGCTCGCACTGATTTCGACCTTTTCAGGTAATTCGCCGAGAACGCTCCTTGCTTTTGCTGCACAATAGGCGATTGCGATAGGTTCTGTACAGCCCATCGCCCTGATCAGTTCACGCTCGAGGATTTCCACGTAGGTCCGGTATGTCACACTGTTTCGTTCCATCCGTTCCGACTCTCCTTTCATGTGGTTGATCTTTAATCTTTACTTGTTCATCTTGCTGTCGCCACACGCTCATTTTATCACACTACTGTAAGAAAATCATTATTCTCTTTACTTTTTCGCTTTACCACGATATAATTATGCATCATTAATCTGCGAAATCAAAGTGGAGGCAAAGTTCTATGTACTGTAAAACATTCACTTTGCTCCGGCACTCCGGTCAGGAAGAAGAATTCCTGATACGCCAGTGTACAGAGGCTGATCTCTCAGACATCATGGAACTGCAGCAAAAGGTATATGACGAAATCGCCGATCCGGAGCTGTACGCTATAGTAGAAGAGCCTGAAATACACGAATCACTGCTTGAAGATTACTGCTATGGAACATACCACAATGGCCGCATGGTGGCTTTTACCATGATGATCGCCAACCGGATCTCCCACAGGAATTACGGAACGTACATCGGTTATCCCGAGGAGCGGCTGCCGAAATGCGTTTCCCTGGAGATCACCATCGTTGACAGCGCCTACAGAGGATACGGTCTGCAGAGGCTGTTCGTCAAGATCCGTGAAGAGGAAGCCAAGCGTCACGGCGCGGAGGAATCGTTCGTAACCATAGCCCCCGGAAACGAGTACAGCCTGAAAAACTTCCTGAAATCAGGATATGAAATCGTAGAAACAAGGCCCCTTTATGAAGGGGCCGTGAGGCACATACTCAGGAAAATGCTCTGAAATTCTTCTACATAATGCGATAAGACGCGACATACTCCGTATTGTCCGGTGTCGGAATTCCGGGATCATGGATTTCAAATTCCGCGGTCAGGCCGGCTTCCTTCGCTCCAAGCGAGAAATGACACAGGGCGATTCCCATGTCGATCTTCTGCATGTTGCCGTGGGCTGAGTTTTCGAAGCCTTTTGCCTTAGCTATATAGAAATGCGCGCAGTTCTCAGCGACAACGATGCGCCACGGCTGTTTATTGACCGCAGACGGACCAAGTCTGACCATCTGCAGAGGGAGCAGCATACTGCCCGCATTTTCTTCTTTCATAGGCTGATCGAAGCTATCCGTGAAGAACAATTCTTCAAAAGCCTTCCTGCGGTCCGCGCCGACACCTTTTCTCATGACAGTTTCCTTCAGCGACATTCTTTTCGCCGCGCGTCCGATAGGACTGACGCACGGCATTACTTCATCCTCGGACAGATCCATCGCCCTCTCAAAGGCAGACCGGTCCATGGTCCCTCCTATCCAGGTCGTTCCGATACCGATAGACCACGCGTCCAGAACAAACTGTTCCATCGAGTAGCCAAGGGCCTCCTCGAAGTTCGGCTGCCGCTTCATTTTAACAGCGACGAATTCATCTGTTCCGGCTATCACCTGTGATTTCAATCCATGTTCCTTAGCGTTCAGAAAACGATATTCAATCGGTACGCCGTATGGGTTGTCGCAGCTTTCTGTAAATGACTTCAGCTGCTCTAAGACATCGCCGCTGATTTTCTGTCCGTCGAACGTTCTGACGCTGCGGCGTTCGCGAATCAGTTTGCTGTACTTCTCCATTCTTCTCTCCGTAATTAATTATATTTCCCGTTACCGCCTTCCGAGATCGATCAGCATCTGCCGATCCTCCCTTATTGTAGCGCCGGTAGTGGTCAGCATGTTGCCTGTGATCGCCGCGCTGGCGCCGCTCTCAAACAGTGCAGCTCCGTGATTTTCACAAAGCACGCGGCCGGCCGCCATGCGTATGTCCGCCTCCGGAACCACATAGCGGAAAATTGCCACGGTGCGCAGGATTTCGGAGTCAGAGAGGCGATCCCGCCCGGCAAGCGGCGTGCCCGGAATCGGTGTCAGCACATTGATCGGAATTGAACGTATGTCCAGCTCCGCCAGACTGATCGCCATGTCAATACGGTCCTCCCAGGTCTCTCCCATGCCGATAATTCCGCCGGAGCAGACAGAAAGCCCGATCTCCTGTGCTGCCCGAATCACCTGTATTTTATCGTCATATGTATGCGTCGTGCATATCTGCGGAAAAAACCTGCGGGATGTTTCGATGTTCTCATGATACCTTGACACTCCTGCGTCTTTCAGCTGCTGAAGCTGCTGTCTTGTGAGCAGCCCCATCGAAGCGCACAGCTGCAGTCCGGTTTCCTCATGCATCCGGCGGTATGCTTCCAGTGCCCGGCGGAACTCTTCTCCCTTCAATGCCCTTCCGGAGGTCACGATAGAAAAGCGGTCCACCCCTTCGCTCCAGTTGCTCTTTGCCTCTGAGACAATCGTATCGCAATCCAGAAAGCCGTAGGAATCGCAAACACCGTCGTACCTGTTCGACTGCGCGCAGAAGCGGCAGTCCTCGCTGCAACGGCCTGATTTACTGTTGATGATTGTGCACAGATCCACCTTGTCTCCGCGAAACGCGCTGCGGATTCTGTCCGCCCCCGCTCTGAGCTGTCCCAGATCTTCGCTGATCATCCAGGAAAGATCTTCACCGCGTCTGAGCCTGCGGCCATCAATAATTTCATCTGCCGTTTTTTCGCTGATATTCTGGTTTACACATGTATTCATCGCATTCCGGTCCTTTCTTTATGTAAGCCAGCACATTTTGACACTCCGCACGGCTAAAGCCGTGGGATTCTTGCTTCACAGTCCGCAGCGTATCGCTTTGAAAGGCGATGACGGCTTACATAGACTCCGCAAGCTTTCGCCTTATGGCCGGATCCCGCGTGTCCCGCGGTACCGTATGGTGCTGAGTTATGGTTGCTGCATGGCGAGCGCCTTGGAAAGGACGTTCACTGCAGCATTGATGTCCCGGTCGTGGACTTCGCCGCACTGTGGGCACACCCACCTTCGCACGGCCAAATCCTTCACCTTTGGGTTCTGATATCCGCAGGAAGAACAGATCTGACTGGACGGGAAGAAGGTCGAGACTTTGAGGATGTCGCACCCATGTTCGAAGCCTTTGTATTCGAGCATCGTCACAAATCGTGACCACGATGCGTCGGCGATGGCTTTAGCAAGATGATGGTTTTTCACCATGCCCTTGACATTAAGGCTTTCCAGAGCGATGACTTGGTTTTCGTTCACCAGCTTAGCGGAAAGCTTGTGCAGGGCATCGGTGCGGCAGTTACATATCTTCTCGTGGATGCGCGCTATCTGGATCCGCTGCTTCTGTATGTTAGAACACTCGGAAAGAGGCTTCTTCCATACCGGACGGCCAAGGCTGTCCCGATGGGAGATGTTGGCCTCGATCATGCGGGAAAGGGAGCGTTGCTCTCTGCGCAGCTTCTTTTCATATTTTGAAAGGTGCTTGGGATTCGGGATCACATCGCCGTTGCTGAGAACGCAAAGGTCCTTGATGCCGAGGTCGATACCGACGGAACCGCCGCCGTTCGGCTTTGGCACAAGCTCTTCCTCGCAGCAGAGCGAGACGAAGTATTTGCCGCTTGCCGTGCGAGATACGGTGGCGTTGAGGATGCGGCCTTCCGGCAAACGGGATATCCTGGCCTTAACAGGACCGAGCTTTGGCAGAACGATATGGCTGCCGTCGATACGGATGCAGCCTTTCTGATTGCGGGTCCGATAGGACTGGGAGGAAGCATGCCTTTTGTGAAAGCGCGGATAGCCGCCTCTTCCATCAAAGAAGCTACGGTACGCGCGGTCCAGATCCTTGACGGATTCCTGCAGCGCCATGCTGTCACAGGTGGAAAGCCAGAGACAGTCTTTGTCCCGGCGAAGCTGCGTGATCATGCGCATGCATTCGTATTGCGAAACATTCCTCTTTTCGGAAGCGTACACATCTTTGTGGTACGCAAGGAAGAGGTTATACACAAAACGGCAGCACCCGAAGAACTGCGCAATCATCGGGACCTGCGCTTTTGATGGATATATTCGATATCGATAGCCTTTATGTATTTTCATAATACAATTATAGCAAACAAATGTTCGCATAGCAAGAAAGAACAGCCGCCTTTCATCCCACCACTAAAGTAGTGGGCTTTCCCGGCGGAAAAGATTGTAAACCAAACCGCCAAAAACGTCAACTTGACACACGCTTATCAAGCGGGTCAATTCTTGTTTTTTCTGATTATCACTCTGTCCAGACACGCCAGAATTCCCGGAAGCATGAAGACGACCAGTACGGTCGCGATCAGACACCCAACCGAAAGTATGCGGCATATCTGCCTCGTGCCCGGCTCTTCAAAAGCAAAGCTCAACACGCCGACCGCCGCGATCAGTATTGTCGCTGACGTGAGTATGGTCTGAAGCGATCCTTTATAAGCGCCGCGTATCGCGTCAATTCTGGAGCCTGAAGCATCAGGCGGTCCTGCGATGCGGTTTTCGATGTAGTAAGAAGTGTAAACGATGGCGTAATCGATTGTCGCGCCCATCATTATGCTCTGTACAATCAGCAGAGCCAGATAATTCATGTCGATGTGCAGCAGGTTCAGCACAGCCATGGTCAGGAACACCGCGCACTGAATAATCAGAACCAGGATGGCGGATGTCACCAGATTCCGGAAAGTCAGCAGGACGATGATGAATACAAAAAGCGCTGTAAGTAGTGTGACGCGGTTGAGCTCCGAATGAAATGTCTGCGATGTTTCATAAGCCATAGGCGTGGTTCCTATGAGGTAATAAGGATGCTCAAAGTGCCCGCCGGACCATTCCGTCATCTGATCCATGAACCGTCTGGTTTCGTCTGAATCCTCATCAAGATTCGCAGTGATCATCATTCTTCCGTAGTGCTCGCCTTCCAGCTTTCCGGCGGCCTCATCCATGTCGGAACGCATTTCATGAACATCTGCGATATCATTTTCATCCATCGCGTTCGCAAAGGCAGGACGGCTTATCATCTTATCATCCAGATGTGATACGAACTGCATCAGGTTCATGCTCCATGAATCATCATAGAGATGCTTTGACCCATACAGTTCATACAGGAGACTGATGTCTTCCGCCGACATGTCTTCACTGTATTCCCCGAGCAGGTCCGCCAATCCGCGGCATGAATACTTCGTTCCCGCAACTGAGTTGTTGATCAGCTTCTGTGCCAGACGCAGATCATCAGCTGAACTACCGACGCGCTTCTTCATAGCGCTGTCGCTCAGCACGGTGTCCACCAGGAAATTGATGAACTGCTGCGGAGTGGCCTTCCAGGAACCGGTGTTTCCGCTTTTGTATTTTTTCAGCAGATATATGCTGCGCACATCGCTTTTTTTCATCCCGAGAATGCTGCTCATTCCCGACGGTGAGAGTTTGCTGCCTTTAACGGAAGCGTCGATGATCTTCTTCAGCGACCGGAGCTGTTCCTTCTGGCCATCTGACATGGAGCCGCTGATCGCTTCATTCGAGAGCATGAAGCTGATGATTTCCTGCACTGACGCCGTATGAGCTGCCTTGTCACCTGCAACATCAGCATAGGAATAGATAAGAGACAGGGTCTGCGCGTCAAGAGGCATGTCATATCCGCTCAGGGCCTGCTCCATGCCGTTAACATTATAGGCCTCAGAATCCATCTGGCCCACCTGTTCCAATCCTGCAATCAACTGGGCGGTATCATCCCCTCCGAACTGCTCCTGCAGAACCGGATCCTCTGACATGCTCTTCAGAGCGGCAGCGAGGTCTGTGATCGTCATGGTTTTATCCGCAGCTTCTCCCATGTTGTCATAGACATAGACCAGCCTCATATGATCCGCGTCCATATTGAGAATTCCCGCAGTTTCCTCGTATGTCCGCGACTTCGTCATCTCTTCTTTATTCGTGTATATCCTCATTGACTTCAGCTGCTTAAGCTGTTTTCTGCTGATCATGCTCCCATAATCAGGATCGCCGGCAACATCGTCTATGAGGAAGGAAATGAATCCTGGAACAGTCATCTTTCCCGCGCTTGCGTGGCCGCGTTTTATTTCGTAATAGAGGAGCAGCTGTCTGGCCTCTTTCGTGCCCATGCCGAAGAAATCCGCCAGCCCCGAAGCAGTCTTCGCGGATGTCAGAGTACCTACATCAGTGAACTTAGCCATGTCGTTGATCTTGCTGCGCATCTCACTGTCTATCGTATCTTTGAAATCCGCGTCGTTCAGTACCTCTCCCTGAAGGAACGATACAAATCCGGGTATGGTCATGCGCAGGTCGGAATCGCCCGCGAAATAATCATAGTAAACAAGACGCAGCATGGACGTGCTCAGCTGCTTTGTATCGCTCTCTTCCTGCATGTCATCCATGAAGCCCTTCATGTCTTCCGCCGTCCTGCTTTTGCCTAATGTGCTCTCGTAGCAGACAGCGCTTTTGATGTCGTCACGCTCCTCCAGCATGTCGGAAAGATCAGCGGCGGTCTTGCCGTCTTTTTCGTTGTACACCATGACAATGGTGTTGTCATGGCCGAAGGCTTCCGCGATTGCATCCCCTGATCCGTATTGCGCGTAGGAAAAGTCAACTCCGCCGCGAATGATGAGCCCCGCAATGAACAGGCCGGCGAACAAAAGCGCCAGCGGAACCCTGCTGCGGAACTGGAACCGCGAGAATCCCGGCAGATCGAAAGGAGGCGTCGGCTTCGGTGTGCGCAGCATCAGAGAATCCAGTGCCAGAAGCATGGACGGCAGAACCGTGAAAATGCACAGCAGACTGATGAGCACTCCCTTGGCCAAAGCGAGCCCTATGTCCGATCCTATTCCGAAACGCATGAACAGGAGCGCCAGAAGTCCCGCGAAAGTCGTAAGCGAGCTTCCGGTGATCGCGCCGAAAGACAGCCCCAGCGCCTGGCTCATGGCCTGATGCTTATCCGGACAGACCAGCCTCTGCTGGCGGTAACGGTTCAGAAGCATTATGGAATAGTCCATGCTCAGAGCAAGCTGAAGTATGGCGACGATGCCGAAGGTCGTGTGGGAAATGCTTGGAAAGAATATGTATGAGCCCATGTTAATAAGCACTGCCACGCCGACCGTGGCGAGGAACGCGATGGGTTCAACCCATGAATTCGCCATGAGAAGAAGAACGAGGAAAATAAGAGCAACCGCTGACACGGCAATCCACAGAGGAAGCCCCGAATGATTCGCGTTATCTATGGTTCCACCCAGAGAGATATCGTGATCCTCTCCATAACGCTCGTTGACCTCCTCCCACAGAGCAGTTCCCTGATCGGAATACTGCCCGCAGTCGGCGTTTATTACATACAGCGTATGACTGCCCTTGTTGTAGTCGCCGTCTTCGTCTTTTTCCGGAAGTTTGTAGTCAACTGAATCTACATGAGGAAGAGTTTTCAGTTCCCCCTCAATCGCGAGCTTCTCATCATCCGTACTTAGATCGCTGAACATGAGGAGCAGTGTACTGGAATCTTCTTTTCCGAATTCCGCTTCCATCAAATCAAGCCCGTGTCTCATGGATGAGTCAGCGGGCAGATATTTAGTCATGTCCTTGTTCACATTTACAAATGGGATAATCACTCCGAAGCCAAGAGCAAGGATGATGGATATGATCAGGATAATCCTGCTTTTTGTCACAAGAAATTCGGCGAATTTATCTTTCACTGTCAGAGTTTATTCAGTGTCATCACTGTCAGTTTCTGATTCTTCTTTCAGCCAGCGGGCGTAGCGCCGTGCCATCGGCAGATCGCGAATTGACTTGATCGTAAGAATGGTCAGAACAACTGCGATAGCGAACAGCACGGATGACAGAGCCAGAATAGCCGGCTCGAAAAACGGTCCCCATGGATCGGACACGATTACGATAATCACCGCGCCTACCCAGCTCCCCAGGGCTATTATGCCGTAGGAAATAATCAGTCCTTTTGTGGATTTCAAAGTCTTGCAGGCGTTCTGCCGCATGGTCTTCGTGTTGCCGTCGTAATCATCGGGCAGAACGCACTCCGGATCCTCAAGACACAGCGACATGTCTTCCGCGGCGTCCGCATAGGATTCCGCAGCCGACTTTGAAATAATGCTTGCAGGCAGAAATCCGATGCTTGCGATGAGAAGCGGTACGCCTCCTGCTATGCCTAGCCCCATGGCTATTCCCACGATAAAAGTGACTACGCCCGCAATCGCCAGCACCAGGTATATCCAGCGGCCGGCTGCATGGATCGAGTGGCTGCGTTTTATCTGCATCAATATGAATTCTTCAAATTCCCGATTGTTCATTATGTCTTCCCTCTGCGGCAAAAGAAGATTTCTTTACGTTATTAAAATACAAAAGCTTTCGTTTATTTTACCACGAAAGCTTTGATAGATGACAGAATATTCATTACAACCGGGAAACTATCTCTTCCAATAGTCCAGCGTCGGCAGAAGCTCTTTCATGTACGAGCGTGCCTGTTCTTCGTTAAAGCTATCGCCCGTCATATGCTGAACGCACACATCGATCAGATCATCCATGTCGCTGTATGTATAAGTTCCGTCAGCATAGCACCACTGACAGTAGTTCTCATTGAGTGTTCCGTCCTTTTCCCTGCTCATTATCTCATCCTCGAGCGGCATTCCGCAGCACTGGCAGACAAGCTTCTGCGGTGAACCCAGCAGTGTATTGATGGAAACATTGAACAGTCTCGAAAGCAGCTTCAGTGTCTCTGTGTTCGGTACGGTCTCCCCGTTTTCCCAGCGGGATACTGCCTGCCTTGTCACGAAAACCTTCTCCGCCAAATCATCCTGGGACAGCCCGCTCTTCAGCCTGAGTTCATATATTACGTCTTTTGTGTTCATCCTAATTTCCTCCTTGCAGTATCATTATAATACAGGAGAGCGCATAAATCACGCAACTGTCTGTTGCGGCTTCATCATACCATATTTGAACGCGCGCCAAAACGTTTGTATAATGTTTATGTGTTTGAAAACCATGAACATGTTGAAAACAAGGAGGCCATTATGAAATTCAAATTGGGACTTTGTCAGATCGGCGGATCTATGGACAAGGAAGAAGCCAGGAAAAACGCAGAGAACCACGTGCGTCAGGCCGCGGAAAACGGAGCGCAGGTCATCGCGCTCCCGGAAATGTGGGACTGTCCTTATTCCAATGACTATTTCAGGGAGTACGCAGAGCCGGCAGACGGACCGACTGTGGAATTCATGTCGAAACTGGCGAGCGATCTGGGTATATATCTGATCGGCGGGTCCATATCGGAACTGGATGGTGACAACGTGTACAACACGTCCTTCAGTTTCAACCGCCAGGGAGACCTCATCGGACGTCACAGAAAAGTGCATCTGTTCGATATCGACGTGGAAGGCGGTATCAGATTCATGGAATCCGATACCCTGACAGCCGGAGAAGAGATGACGGTTATTGATACAGAGTACTGCAAAATCGGCGTCGCAATCTGCTATGATGTGCGATTCCCGGAGTGGTTCCGCAAGATGGCTCTGGCGGGCGCAAAACTGATTGTGCTTCCGGCCGCTTTCAACATGACGACAGGACCGGCTCACTGGGATCTTACAATGCGCGCAAGAGCTCTGGACAATCAGGTTTACTTTGCCGCCAACGCGCCGGCAAGAGATGAAAACGGCGTGTATGTTTCATACGGTAACTCCTGTATCGCCAGCCCGTGGGGAGATTTCATCGCTCATGCTGACGAGAAGGAGCAGATAATCTACGGAGATATAGATCTGGACAGAGTGGCTGCGGTCAGAGATCAGCTGCCGCTTCTGAAACATCGCAGACCTGAGCTTTACTAAAGATAATCTTTAATCAGCGTAGCCGTATCTCTTGCGCAATACGACAACGAAGATTATTACAGGAATAATCGATCCGGCTTCCGCGACTGATGCTGAGAACCAGACACCGTTTAACCCGAAGAAGATCGGAAGGATCATTACAGCGCTGATTTCGCAGATGACGACGCGAACAGTCGCGATGAAAGCGGATACGACGCCGTTGTTCAGCGCCGTAAACATGCCTGTTACGAATATGTTGACGCCGCATGTTATGAAAATAAGGGCGTAAATGCGCATCCCGTGAACCGCCATGTCAACGAGATCGGCGTCATACCCCACGAATATTGAAATCAGCGGGCGGGCAAATATGACGAGTGCGGCTAGCATCATCAGTCCGGCGCCTTCGACAAGAATCATGCTCTTTTTGAAAAGATTCTTCATCTCGTCACGATTTTCCGCGCCGAAGTTGTAGCTGAACAGCGGCTGGACACCCATGTTGTAACCTGCGAAAATCGCAAAGAATATAAACGTGCAGTACTGCATGACGCCAAACGCAGCAACACCGTCAGCGCCGGCAAGGCGAAGCAGCTGGAAGTTGTACAGCATTGATACGACTGATTCAGAAATAGTGGATACAAATTCGGAAAGTCCGTTCGTGCATGCCTTTCTCAGGGCGCGCAGCTCCACCCGCGGCCTGCCGATTCGAAGCAGGCTGTCGTTCGGACGACTGAAATAGATGAGCGGCGCGATTCCTCCGAACACCTCACTGATTCCTGTCGCTACAGCCGCGCCCGCGACACCCCAGTGAAGCAATACGATCAGAATAAAATCCAATACGATATTCGTAACGCCCGTTATTACGGTGATCCAGAATCCCAGGCGCGGTTTCTCGGCAGTTACGAACAGAATCTGAAACAGGAACTGCAGCATGTAACAAGGCAGCGTAATCATTCCGATGATTCCGTACACCATGCAGTATCTGACCATGCCTTCTTCTACACCAATCAGCTCAATCGCGGGTCTCAATACGAAGACGCCCGCAACCGCCATGACTATGCCGACCGCAATGCATATGTAGACAAAAAATGAAAAGTACCCGTTCGCCTTTTCGGGTTCCTGTTCACCAAGATTTTTACCGATGATCGCCGAACCGCCGGTTCCGAGCATCAATCCGAAAACGCCCAGTACAGAAAAAATCGGGAAAGTGACATTGACAGAAGCAAAGGCAACCTTGCCGACGAAATTGGAAATGAACAGACCATCCACGATACCATAAACGGACAGAAAAATCATGTTCGCTATGGTCGGCAGAACAAAAGCAAACAGCCTTCTGTATGTAAAATGATCTGATAATTGTATCCTGTCTTTGCTGCTCATAAAAAATCGCCTCTGCAGTACATATAATACCACAAAAGCGATT
>JAFRCM010000034.1 GCA_017404365.1 Bacillota bacterium | reverse complement strand
GCTTGAGCTTGCCGACGCCAGAACAGACCCTATAAGTCTTCAGGAGATGACCAGGATATGGGCTTCGTTCCACTTCCTGCCGAAGGATCTTAACGCGAAGAGAAAGAAGAGGTGTTCGCGCAGATATCTGAATAAATACAGACTCATATGCGATGTCAACAGCGACCTCCTGGTCGACACAGTTGAGCTGGCCAGAGGCGAAAGCCTGCAGGCGGCCGGGATAGCGATGCATGTTCTGGCAGACACGTGGGCTCACAGATACTTCGCGGGAACCCCGTCGTTTGTAATAAATAACGCCTCGTTTTTCCACGACATGGAAAGCGGGGAGAGGATAAAGTTCAGCCACAATCCGAGGTCCGGTGATGATACGGAGAAGGGGCAGTTCACAAACAGCGTGTACCAGACCAGCGAGAACAGCATCATGAATCTGGGACACGGCAGAGCGGGGCATCTTCCCGACTACAGCTACATCAGATACAGCTTCATGCCGGCGTGGGGAGACTTCGAAGTGATCGAGAAGGATAATCCGGCCGAGTACTATAATGCCTTTGCGCAGATGGTATACGCCATGAAGTACATCCGCGGTGAGGTTGAGTCCTTCGAGAAAGACGTTTATGACACGGACAGCGTGGAGAAGTACAAAGAGCTGATCATGGAAATTCTCAAGTCATCGCCTGATAAAACGGCAGATTACTGGAAACGCTTCGGCGAGAAGCTTTCCGGCAGGGAGATCGAGGATTTCGAGGAGCACAAGTACGAAGAGGAATACATGGCCGCGGACGAGGAAGGCAAAAGCGAGACATATCTCGGCAGGTTCTTCCTGGCGGCGATGAGACAGAAGAGCATGGTCACCAGCAGGATATTCGGTTCAGGCAATATCCTGGCGGGTGTTTCCATAGATTACGAGATCAAGGGCTTCAAGGGAATAAGAGACTACAGGCATCTGGTCAATGAACAGCTGAAGAAGATTGAGGAGGCGGGCAATGGGATTAACTAAACGCGTACTCAATGTAATCGCCAGCCTGATCATTCTGACACTCGGGGTGCTCATGATGCTGGATCCGCAGCATTCATACAAAATAGTCGTGGCGCTTCTCATGATCACGCTGATCGTGAAAGGCCTGAGGCTTTTGGTTTACTACTTCAAAATGGCCAGGCATACGGTAGGCGGCATAGTATTCCTGTACCAGGGCGTTCTGCTTCTTGACGCGGGCATATTCGCCCTGAACCTTGACAACGTGCCTGTAATATACACGATGCTCTATCTTGTCGTCTGCATGCTGATCTCCGGAGGAATAGACGTAATGCGGTCGAATCAGGCACGCACCATGAAAACCGGCAGGTGGAAGCTGCAGATGGTTTACGGGGCGGGAAATCTCGTTCTGTCGATTCTGGGCATCATATTCCTGTTCTCAGGGACATGGGTAGCAGTTATATACGCGCTGAGCCTGCTGCATTCGGGAGTATGCAGGATGATCACAGCATTCAGAAAGACGGCCGTTGTTTACATTGGAGGATAAACATGAGAGAAGACTACATAAAAGACATACTGGTGAAGGTAAAAGACGGGAGCATGTCCGAGGAGGCTGCCTTTGATCAGCTGAAGGAGCTGCCGTACAAGGAGATGGGTTTTGCGAATCTCGACAATCACCGTCAGATACGTACGGGCTTCCCGGAGGTGGTCTACTGCCAGGGCAAGACGCCGGAGCAGGTGAGGGACATCTTCGAGGTTCTGGCCCAGCACGGAACGGTCATGGGAACCCGAGCCACGGCAAGGGACTTCGCAGCGGTGCAGGAGAAGCTTCCGGACGCGGAGTATCATGAAGCGGCCAAGATAATAGTGTGCAAAGGCAACCCGGCCGCAGCCGGACAGCCTTTCGGCGGAGCGCAGGATGAAAAGCTCGGCAAGGTCGCGGTCGTCAGCGCCGGAACAGCTGACATCCCTGTAGCCGAGGAGGCGGCGGTCACGGCGGAAACTCTTGGCAACGAGGTGATCAGAGTTTACGATGTGGGCGTGTCCGGAATACACAGGCTTTTTGACAAGCTCGATATCATCAGGTCCGCGGATGTAGTCATATGCGTAGCGGGAATGGAAGGGGCTCTGGCCAGCGTAATCGGCGGTCTGGTCGCGGCGCCTGTCATAGCCGTTCCTACAAGCGTCGGATACGGAGCGAATTTCGGCGGACTGTCGGCTCTTTTGTCCATGCTCAACAGCTGCGCCAACGGCGTGAGCATCGTCAACATCGACAACGGCTTCGGCGCCGGATACACTGCATCGGTCATAAATAAAAGACGCCCGTAGCTTCAACAAATAGTAGATACACATATAGCATATATGGTATAATAATTCGGTAAAAGTACTCGCGAGACACAAAAGATAAAGGAAGGTCTTTATGAAACCAAAATACAAGCGTGTGCTGATCAAGGTCAGTGGCGAAGCAATGGCCGGAGATCAGAAATTCGGCATCAACGAAGAGATGACAGCACAGACCGCGAAGATGCTCAAGGAAGTAGTCGAGGCAGGCGTGCAGGTCGCAGTCGTTGTTGGCGGGGGCAACTTCTGGAGGGGCAGAAGCTCCGAGAAGATGAACCGGGCGTCAGCGGACTACATCGGCATGATGGCGACGATCATGAATGCCATCGCGCTGCAGGAGGCACTGGAAGCTGACGGCGTTTCGACCGTCGTACAGACATCCATCCAGATGCCGCAGCTGGCGGAGGTCTACAACCGCAGGAGAGCGCTGTTCCATCTGGAGAAGGGACGCGTGGTAATCTTCGGCGGCGGAACGGGAAGCCCGTTCTTCTCCACGGACACAACGGCGTCACTGAGAGCAGCCGAGGTAGACGCGGAAGTCATCCTCATGGCCAAGAACATAGACGCGGTCTACTCGGATGACCCGAACAAGAACCCTGACGCAGTGAAGTACACACATCTGACTCACGCGGAAGTACTGGAGAAAGACCTGAAGGTCATGGACGCTACGGCGGCCGCAATGTGCAGAGATAACAACATCGCGATCCACGTCTTCGGACTGGCTGAGGAGAACGGCATCATGAGAGCGATCTGCGGTGAAGAAATAGGAACGATAGTAGAGTAACCCGGGAGGTAATGAAATGAGTGATTTTTCAATGGAACTTTTGGAAGAAAAGATTAGTAAGAGCGAGAATCTCTTAAAAGAAGACCTGGCTACCGTCAGAGCGGGCAGGGCTAACGCGGCTATCGTGGACAAGGTAATGGTTGATTACTATGGAAGCCCTACGCCGCTGAAAGCACTGGCAAACATCAGCGTTCCTGAACCAAGAACACTGCTGATCACACCGTTCGACCCTAAGAGCATCGCGGAGATCGAGAAGGGCATCAACATCGCCAACATCGGCATCAATCCGATCAACGACGGCAAGGTCGTAAGACTGCAGATCCCTCAGGTAACAGAGGAGCGCAGAAAGGAACTGACCAAGACAGTCAAGAAGATGGGCGAGGATACAAAGGTAGCAGTCAGAAATCTCAGAAGAGACGCCAACGACAAGGTAAAGAAGCTGGAGAAAGCCGGCGACTACACTGAGGACGACGTCAAGGATACTCTCAAGGAGATCCAGGAGCTGACTGACAAGTCCATCAAAGAGATTGACGAAATCGTTGCTGCAAAAGAAAAGGAAATCATGGAAGTTTAAGCTGACGTGATACAGCGGATATGACGGAATTAATCAAAGAACTAATGCCTCAGCACGTTGCCATCATCATGGATGGCAACGGCCGCTGGGCTAAGCAGAGAGGCGTACCAAGGGTAGCAGGTCACAGAGCAGGGATGGAAGCCATGAAGAAGATTGTGGACCATTCGGACAAGCTCGGAATCAGGTACCTTACAGTGTACGCTTTTTCTACAGAAAACTGGAAACGGTCGGTTGAGGAAGTCTCAGGCATATTCGGGCTTCTGGTTGCCTTTGTAAAACGCGACCTCAAGGAGCTCATCGAAAACAACGTGCGCGTCGAGGTTCTCGGCGACTACTCATCAATACCTGATGACGCCCGCCGTTCGCTTCAGAAGACTCTCGATGACACGAAGAACAACACGGGACTCCAGTTCAACATCGCGCTGAACTACGGCGCCCGCGACGAGATACGCCGCTCCGTAGAGGCTATCGCCGCTAAAGCAAAGGCAGGAGAGCTGGAACCGGAAGATGTCACTGAAGAGCTCATCTCAAGAGGGCTCTGGACTGGCGAAGACCACGCCTACAGCCCTGATCCTGAGCTCATAATCAGGACCAGCGGCGAGGAGAGACTTTCAAACTTCATGCTCTGGCAGGGAGCCTACAGCGAGTTTGTGTTCAGCGACGTGCTGTGGCCTGACTTCACGCCGGAGGAGTACGAGAAGTGCATCGCCGAGTACCAGTCGAGAGACAGACGTTTCGGAGGAAGATAATGAAAACTAGAATTCTGTCGGGACTGATAATGCTCCCGCTTCTGATAATAATAATACTTCGGGGATGGGTCCTCTTCGCGGGATGCTTCGTGCTGAGCCTTCTGGCTGTGTACGAATTCTTCCGCGGATTCAAAGAACTCAACATCAAGCCGAGCTACCCTATAGCCGTGGGATCTACGGTCCTGCTGTATCTGATGGGAATGCTTTGCTTTGTGGGGAGCTCCTTCAGCAAGAGCATGTTCTCAACCTCATTCATCTTCATGCTCTGGGCGTTCATAACAGTGTTTGCGTGCCTGCTGTACCTCTTCAAGATTGAGGAGCGCAGGCTGGAAGACGCCATGGTGACCCTCGTGGGCATTTTCTACGTGGTGTTCTTCTGCTACCATCTGGCACTGCTCGGCATGGATGAATTCCTCGGCCTCACAGTATGGCTCGTGGTCATTACTGCCTTTGGAACAGACATCTGCGCATACTTCGCAGGAGTCACAATGGGCAAGCACAAGCTCTGTCCTGTCATCAGCCCAAAGAAAACATGGGAAGGCGCCATCGGCGGCATCCTGGGCAGCATGATACTCTGCCTGGTATTCGGGCTGATCTTCATGAGGCACGCGATTGCGCTTTGCCTGATCGTAGGATTCCTGGGAAGCATAATCTCCATGTTCGGAGATCTGACCGCTTCCATCTTCAAGAGAAAGATGGGAATCAAGGACTACGGCAATCTCATCCCGGGACACGGCGGAATTCTGGACAGATTCGACAGCATCCTGTTCACCGCGCCGCTCGTATACTACGTCGTCAACATTCTCTCGATGCTGGGCGTGGGAGTACTGAACTGATGAAAAAGATAGCAATTCTCGGGAGCACCGGTTCCATCGGGACCCAGGCCCTCGAGATCATAAGAAACAATCCGGATAAATACGAGGCGGTGGCGCTCAGCTGCGGCAGGAACACGGAACTCCTCAAAAAGCAGATCGAGGAGTTCAATCCCCGCATGGTCTACTGCGAGTCCGACAGCAGTCTGAACAAAAACGCCGACAGCCTCATAGACATAGCAACAATGGACGATGCCGACATCGTCCTCAATTCTCTCATGGGCATGAGAGGACTGGAGCCGACCCTGGCAGCGATAGAAAAAGGCAGGGATATTGCCTTTGCAAACAAAGAGACGCTGGTAGTCGGAGGCGAGCTGGTCATGGACGCTGTGAAGCGCAACGGCGTGAAGCTTTTGCCTGTCGACAGCGAACACAGCGCGATCTTCCAGGCGCTGCAGGGCAACGAGAAAAACCCTATAAAGCGCATTCTGCTGACCGCGTCGGGCGGCCCGTTCAGAGGGTACAGCAGGGAGCAGCTCGAGGAGGTAACTCTGGAGCAGGCTCTGGCCCATCCGAACTGGTCCATGGGAAGCAAAATCACCATCGACTCCGCCACTATGATGAACAAGGGACTTGAGATTATCGAGGCGAAGTGGCTTTTTGATGTGCCTCTCGACAGGATCCAGGTGGTCGTTCACCCGCAGAGCATTCTGCACTCGGCGGTGGAGTACGAGGACGGATCAGTCATCGGGCAGATGGGAAACCCGGACATGAAAGTGCCGATCGCCTACGCCTTCTCATATCCTGAGAGGACAGACCTGCTGACGGACGGGACCGCGAGCAGCCTCGACCTGTTCAGCCTGAAGAACGGCATGACATTCTATCCGGCTGACGACAAGGTCTTCAAGACCATAGCCCTGGCGCGGCAGGCCAGCGAGACGGGCGGGAGCTGCCCGGTTGTATTAAACGGAGCCAATGAAGTACTGGTCGACATGTTTTTGCATGGAAAGATCAGATTTACTGATATACAGGACACTCTGGAGAAGATTCTGGACGAACACGTACCGAAGTTCAATCTGGATCTTGAGGGAGTCCTGGAAGAGGACAAAAAGATTAGAGAGTACGTGAGGAACTTACTGGGGGACAACGAACTGGAGGGTAACAAGGGATGACAATCATTTACGCGCTGATAATTTTCTGTCTGCTCATCTTCGTGCATGAGCTGGGACACTTCATGGTGGCGAAGGCCTGCGGAGTAAAGGTCAACGAGTTCGCCATCGGAATGGGCCCGGCCATTTTCTCGAGGCAAAAAGGCGAGACCAAGTACTCGATCAGGATATTCCCGATCGGCGGTTACTGTGCCATGGAAGGCGAGGACGAGGACTCGAACGAGCCGAGAGCCCTGAACAATCAGCCGGCGTGGCAGCGCGCCTGCATTCTTGCCGCGGGTTCTGTGATGAACTTCGTAACATGCGTTATCCTGCTCATCATCATCGCGTTCTGGGCCGGCACCGCGACAACAACCATCGATGAAGTCGTGGCGGATTCACCTGCGCAGAAGGCGGGAATAGTCAGCGGAGACCGCGTCGTCAGCGTGGACGGCGAGGAGATAAACGCGTGGAACGATCTCATTGAGGCCATTGGCTACAGTAAAAATGAGACCGCTGAAATAGTAGTTGAAAGAGACGGCAAAGAGGAGACTCTGACGGCTGAACTTGAATACGACAAGGAGGCCGGCCGCAACATGATCGGCATCTCGCCGACCGTGGAGCACAATGCCCTGAAGGCGATACCCGGCGGCATACGAAACACGGGCGCCATGACCGTCATGATGTACACGGTCCTCAAGCAGCTATTTACGGGCGAGGTGTCAGTGAACGAGCTCTCCGGGCCTGTCGGAATCGTCTACGCCACGAGCGAGGCGGCCAAATCGGGCATCATGTACGTCATCTATCTGGCGGCGCTCCTGTCCCTGAACCTGGCGATAATCAACATGCTGCCGTTCCCGGCTCTCGACGGCGGGCGGCTGCTGTTCCTGGTCATCAGGCTCTTCACAGGCAAGCGCGTCTCGGACGAGACGGAGGGCAAGATCCACTTCATCGGCATCTGTCTGCTCTTTGCATTGATGATATACGTAACGTTCAACGACGTGATCAAGTTCATAATACCGATATTCTGATGTTCTGGTATGCTGGCATTCTGATATTTTAATCATGAGCCGGCGCACGATAACTGATTATGAAGAAACAGGTAAAAGTTGGAGACATTTTAATAGGCGGCGGCGCGCCGGTGAGCATCCAGTCCATGTGCAACACGAAGACTTCGGATGCAAAGGCAACCCTGGCTCAGATCAGACGCCTTGAGGAGGCGGGCTGTGAGATTATTCGCCTTACGGTGCCGAACGAGGATGCGGTCGAAGGGTTTAAGGAAGTCAAGCGCCACGCGAACATTCCTGTAGTTGCGGACATCCACTTCGATTACCGCATGGCGATAGCGGCGATGGATGCGGGGGCGGACAAGATCCGCATAAACCCGGGCAACATCGGTGGCGAGGATCGCGTAAAGGCTGTAGTGGACAAGGCCAAGGAATGCCATGTGCCGATCAGAGTCGGCGTCAACGGCGGCTCCCTTGAGAAGGATATCCTCGAAAAGCACGGACGCGTGACGGCGGAAGGTCTGGCCGAGAGCGCGCTCAGAAATGTGGCGCTGCTTGAGAAGTACGACTTCGACGACATAGTCATCTCGCTGAAATCTTCGGACGTGCAGATGAACTATGACGCGTACAGGATCGTGCACGAAAAGTCCGACTATCCGCTCCACATCGGAGTGACTGAAGCGGGAACCCCGTCGAGAGGCAAAGTCAAGTCGGCGGCGGGCGTAGGAGCTTTGCTTCTGGCAGGCATTGGAGATACCATGAGGATTTCCCTGACCGCTGACCCAGTGGAGGAAGTGTACTTTGCGCAGGAGCTGCTGGCGGCAGTGGGCCTTAGGAAGAACGGACCGAACGTCGTATCGTGCCCGACCTGCGGACGCACCGAGGTCGACCTGGAGAAGATAGCCACCGACGTTGAAAGACGCCTCGCGGACCTCTACAGAGCGGAACAGTCAGGTGCTCTGACAGCCTCAACCGGAGGTCATCCAGCCGGTAAGTCCATCGGCGATCTGACTGTCGCGGTCATGGGCTGCGCAGTCAACGGACCGGGGGAAGCCAGAGAGGCGGACTTTGGGGTAGCCTGCGGAAGGGGAGAAGGACTGCTCTTCGCCAAGGGCGAGATAATCAGGAAAGTTAAAGAAGAAGACATAGCGAGCGAGCTGCTGCGCCTCATAAGCGCAGGAAGATAGGATACAGAGTTACTGATGGAACAGATTCTGAAGGAATCGATAGATTTTTCGAAAGCGCCGGAATTCAATAAGGACGACCTGAAGGTCGCGGTAAAAAGAGCATCTCTCGACAGGAACAGCCTGGTGCTGAGCCTTGAGCTTGAGCTCAATTTTATTGTGAGCGCGATTACGGTCGAGAATGTCAAGTCGGCCATAAGGCGCTCAATGCCTGACATTCGCGACGTGGATCTTTCCATCGAGTACAAGGACGTCAAAGGCAGCGAGATACCTGCCCCTGAAAAGCGCGCCCGCAACGGAAACGGAAACGGCGGCAACGGAGGCAACGGCGGAAACGGTGGCTGGAAAGGCGGGGGCGGCAGACGCCACGCTTACCGTCCGGTCAAGGGCAACATAATCATGGGTAACGCAATTGCCACCGAATGCATGCCTCTCGACGAAATCAATTCAGAAAGCGGCACTGTTGCCTTTGAAGGAGAATTGTTCAGAAAGGACGCCCGCACGATCAGCGAAGACAGAAAGCTGGCGAGCCTTTTCATCACCAACAAGCGGAACAGCATCTGCGTTAAGGCTTTTGTACATAATAAGAAATGGGACGATTTCGAGGAGTATCTGCCTGCCGGAACGCAGGTCAAAGTCAAGGGCAAAGCCCAGTGGGACAGATACGACAACGCGGTCGTCGTGACGGCCGACAGCATTGAGAAGACCGAGGTTAAGGAACGCACGGACGAGGCGCCTGAAAAGAGAGTCGAGCTTCACTGCCACACTAAGATGAGCGCAATGGACGGCCTGATTGTAACCTCGAAGATGATGAAGCGGCTCAACGAGTGGGGCCACAAGGCAGTTGCCATAACGGACCACGGCGTGGTGCAGGCGTTTCCTGACGCGGCCCACAATGCCGGGAACGTCAAGGTTATCTTTGGATGCGAGGGTTATCTGCTGGACGATGAGGGCCTGATCCGCGAGGACGGTTCCATCGACTACAAAGGCCGCCGCACTAATCACATAATCCTTCTGGCCAAAAACAAAGTCGGCCTGAAGAATCTCTACAAGCTTATTTCAAGATCGCACATAGACTACTTTTACTACAGACCGCGCATGCCGCGTTCCGTTCTGGACGAGCATCGCGAGGGCCTGATAATCGGTTCTGCCTGCGAGGCGGGTGAGCTTTACTCTGCCATCAGAGCGGGAGAGGATGAGGAGCGCATCGAAAAGATCGCCTCATACTACGACTATCTCGAGATACAGCCGCTGATCAACAACAGATTCATGATCGTAAACGGCATAGTGAACGATGAGGAAGACCTTAAGGACTACAACCGCCGGATCGTAGCGCTGGGCGAAAAGCTTGGCAAGCCGGTCGTTGCTACGTGCGACGCCCACTACTTTGATGAAGAGGAAGCCCTCTACAGACGCATCATCATGGCGGGTCAGGACTTCAAGGACGCCGAGAGCGGACAGGGCCTCTACTTCAGGACTACAGAGGAGATGCTCGAGGAGTTTTCATACCTCGGCGAGGAGAAGGCCTTTGAAGTAGTAGTAACGAACACCAACAAAATCGCGGACATGATAGAGCCGATGCAGCCGGTGCCTGAGGGCAAGTTCCCGCCGCACATCGACGGGGCGGAGGAGTATCTGCGGAACGCCTGCGAAGAGAGAGCGGCGAAAATGTACGGCAGCCCTTTGCCTGACGTTATCAGAGAGCGTCTCGACAAGGAACTGAACTCCATCATCGACAACGGATACGCGGTAATGTACAGAGCCGCCGAGATGCTGGTGGACAAGTCGATGGAGGCCGGGTATCTGGTCGGATCGAGAGGTTCCGTCGGATCGTCATTCGCGGCGACAATGGCGGGCATCACGGAGGTAAATCCGCTGCACGCCCACTATCTGTGTCCGAACTGCAAAAACCTCGAATGGGACGAGACGGGCGAGTACGACTGCGGTCTGGACATGCCGGACAAGGTATGCCCGGTCTGCGGAACGCCGTATCTGAAGGAGGGATTCACGATTCCGTTCGAGACATTCCTGGGCTTCAACGCCAACAAGGAACCTGATATCGACCTGAATTTTGCGAATGAATATCAGAGCACCGCGCAGAAGTACGTCGAAGAGATCTTCGGCGCGGAGAATGTATATAAAGCCGGAACTATTTCCACGGTCAAAAGCAACAAGGCCTTTGGCTACGTTGCAAAGTACTTCGAGGAGCTGGGCCAGCAGGTAAGCAAAGCCGAGCTGGACCGTCTCACTGAGTGCTGCGAGGGTGTCAAGGCAACCACAGGCCAGCACCCGGGCGGCGTCGTCGTAGTACCTCGTGACCATGAAATCTACGAATTCTGCCCTGTGCAGCATCCGGCGAACAACGCCAAATCCGGCGTAATCACGACACACTTCGACTACCACTCAATAGACGAGAACCTTCTGAAGCTTGACATACTCGGACACGATGTTCCGTCCATGTGCAAGCAGCTCAAGGACCTGACAGGCGTCGATCCGATAGACGTGCCGTTAAAAGACGACAAGGTCATGTCCATATTCATCGGAACGGAAGGGCTGGACATCGTGGATCCGAACTACAAGTTCACCCACGGTTCATACGGCATACATGAATTCGGAACGTCGTTCGTCCGCCAGATGCTCGACGACATACACCCGACGACTGTTGAGGAACTCGTCCGTATTTCCGGACTGTCCCACGGCACGGACGTATGGCTGGGCAACGCACAGGATCTGGTTGTAAACGGCATCACCACAATGCGCGAGGCCATCGCCACCCGTGACGACATAATGAACTACCTTCGCAAGAAGGGTCTCGAAAACGGTGACGCGTTCACCATCATGGAGAAGGTCCGTAAGGGCAAAGGCGTGACGGAGGAGCAGGAGCAGCTCATGGTAGAGCACGACGTGCCTGACTGGTACATCGATTCCTGCCGCAAGATCAAGTACATGTTCCCGCGCGCCCACGCAGTCGCATACGTAATGATGTCTCTGCGTGAAGCCTACTACAAGGTATACCACCCGCTGGAGTTCTACGCTGTGTACTTTACTACAAAGGCAGCCTACTTCGACGCGGCGACCATTCTCCGCGGACAGAAGGCAGTTGAGGACAGGATGGCCGAGATAGACCGCATGGGCAAGGACATGACAAAAAAAGACGAGAACGATTACACTGTTCTGGAAGTGGCCTACGAGATGTACGCCCGCGGCTACGAGTTCGCGCCTGCGCGCCTCGGCATCTCCGACGCTCTTCGCTTCCGCGTCCACGACGGGCGCGTCGTCCTGCCGTTCGTAGCCATACCGGGCATGGGCGAAGGAGCGGCTACTGCCTTTGCGGGAGAATACGCACGCCAGCCGTACGAGACTGTCGAAGACGTCATCGACCGCGGCCGCGTCAACAAGACCGTTCTGGAGAAGCTCCGCGACCACGGCGTCCTGGAGGGCCTGCCGGAAACCGCCCAGATCAGCTTCTTCTAAATGTGAGGTATTATGAACATCACGGTTTACTTGGGATCATATGAAGGAAACGACAATTCGATACGCGACGCGGTACGCAAGCTGGGCTGCTGGATCGGGGAGAGCGGCAATGCGCTGGTTTACGGCGGCTCGAAGATCGGGCTGATGGGCGTACTGGCCGAGAGAGTCATAGAGTCGGGAGGCAAAGCCACGGGTGTGGAGCCGGCGTTCTTTGTTGAGAAGGTTTTGCAGTACGATGAGCTGACTGAGCTGATCGTGACTGAGAACATGTCCGACCGCAAAGCCAAGATGATCGAGCTGGGCGACGCTTTCATTGCGCTGCCGGGCGGCACGGGAACGCTTGAGGAGATTGCGGAGGTCATGTCCGGCGTATCTTTGGGGCTCATCGACGCGCCGTGTATCATCTACAACCACAGGGGCTACTACGACAGTCTCCGCGCGCAGTTGGACGAGATGATCCGGCGGGGCCTGTCCTCGGAGGAACGTCAGAAGGGCATTTTCTTCGTCGAAAGCATCGGCGAGATTATCGAAATCCTGGAGAATATCCCTTAACCCCTTGATTTTTCAAGGTTTCTGTGTTATTGTTGTCGATGTTAATAAGTAAGTTATTACTGGAGTGGGCAAGAGGCCCACTCCTATTTTGTGAAAATGATACTGCCGGATGCCGGCAGGGGGCGAAAATGGCTAAGAAGAAGATCACGGATGTCGTTGCTGAACTGGCGGGAGATTTCCTGGCGGAAAACGGCTACGAACTGTACAACACGGAGTTCGTGAAAGAAGGACGCGACTGGTTCCTGCGGGTCTACATCGACAAGGCGCAGGCCGACGAGTACGTCAGCACCGAGGACTGCGAGAAGGTCAGCAGGTTCCTGAGCGAGAAGCTGGACGAGTCGGACCCGATCGAGCAGAACTACTATCTGGAGGTCAGCTCTCCGGGGATGGACAGGCCGCTGATCACGCCGGAGCACTACGCGCGCTACGTGGGTGAGGAGGTCGAGATCAGGCTCTACAAAGCCATCGACGGCGTCAAGAACATCCAGGGAACCCTCGAGAGCTTCGACGCGGAGAACGAGACGGCGACGGTAAAATGCGCAGCGCCGGTACCGGCCAAAGGCAAAGGCAAGAGCAAAGGCAAGCCGGCGGCAGCCGAGAAGACCTACGAGCTCAAGCTCGCGGATATCGCAAAGGCAAACCTGGCGGTCATATTCTAGGCCGGCCCGACCGGGCAACCGGGACAAGCTAATTAGTCTAAACATAGTTAAACCTATTGAATATATAAAGAGTATGAGGAAAAGAAAATGAGTGATTTTATGGACGCAATCAATGATCTGGTGAAGGAAAAGGGCATCACTAAGGACGTGATCATGGAAGCAATCGAGTCAGCCCTGGTTTCCGCGTACAAGAAGAACTACGGCACAGCGGCCAACGTACGCGCCGAGATGAATGAAGAGACCGGCGACGTCGAAGTGCTCATGCAGAAGGACGTAGTTGAGGAAGTCGAGGATGACGCGACCCAGATCTCTCTGGAAGAAGCCCGCGAAATCGACCCGAGATACGAGGTGAACGATATCGTAGAGTATCAGGTAACACCAAAGGATTTCGGCAGAATCGCAGCTCAGACAGCCAAGCAGGTAGTAGTTCAGAGACTCAGAGAGGCCGAGCGCGGCATGGTCTACGACAACTACATCAAGAAGCAGGGCGAGCTCGTCACGGGCGTAGTGCAGAGAATCAGCAACGAGACCATTTTCGTCAACATCGGCAACACTGAGGGAATCCTCGTTGCCGGCGAGAGAGCAGCAGGCGAAAGATACAGAGTCAACGACAGAATCAAGGCCTACATCATGGATGTAAGAAAGAGCAACAAGGGACCTCAGATCTTCCTGAGCAGAACCCATCCTGGATTCGTCGAGAAGCTTTTTGAACTTGAAGTGCCTGAGATCGAGGACGGAGACGTCGTAATAAAGAGCATCGCCAGAGAAGCGGGCTCAAGAACAAAGATCGCTGTTTACACAGAAGACGAAGACATAGATCCGGTAGGAGCATGCGTAGGCCAGAACGGCAACAGAGTAAGGAACATCGTAGATGAGCTTTGGGGTGAGAAGATCGACATCACCACATGGGATGAGGATCCGGCAATCCTGATCAGCAACGTGCTCAGCCCGGCAAAGGTTGAGGCAGTTGCCATCGACGAAGAGGAAAAGGCTGCCGTAGCGGTCGTTCCTGACTACCAGCTCTCACTGGCCATCGGCAAGGAAGGTCAGAACGTAAGACTGGCGGCAAGACTTTGCGGATGGAAGATCGACATCAAGAGCCATTCCCAGTACTTCGGAGACGAGGAGCCTGAGGAAGGCGAGTACGGTGAATACGCCGACGAAGAGATCGAAGATGAAGAATAGAGAAAAACCCATGCGCCGGTGCATCGGATGCATGGAATCAAAGACAAAAGAAAATCTCATAAGAGTCACGTGGTTCGAGGGGAAGCTGACAGTGGACCCGACCGGCAAGGCCAAAGGCCGCGGCGTTTACATATGCCGTGACGAGGCGTGTATCGCAAAGGCAAGAAAGCGCGGCGCGTTCGCCCGCAGCCTGAGGGTAGACCCGGGCAAAGAGCAGCTCGAGAAGGTGTTCGAGGAGCTCGCAGCCGAGACAGCAGGTGGGGCCGATGAAGAGTAAGGTACTCAGCCTGATGGGCTTTGCGAAGAAGTCCGGAAATGTGGTTTCCGGAGTGAACACGTGCGGCTTCGCGATCGGCAAGGGCCGGGCGAAGCTGGTGATACTGGCCGGGGACATATCCGCGGGCAGTGAGAAGAAGATAATGAAGGACATAAGAAAGAAGGGCGTTCCATACGTGAAGTACGGCACCATCGACGAGCTCTCCCACATTACGGGAGAAGTCGGGAGAAGCGTGTTCGCGGTGCTGGACGAAGGATTCGCCCGAGGCATACTGAAGGAGATAGAGGACGAAAATGAATCATAGCATAAAGGAGGATGTGCGTATGAAGATATCTGAACTGGCAAAGGAACTGAATATGACCGCCAAGGAGGTGCTGGAGAAGGCCGTGGCAATGGGAGTGCCCGTGTCCAAGACCAGCGACGACATGTCGGACATAGACACAGTAGCAGTGAGAAACACACTCACGAGAGGAAGCGGCAAGGCGGAGACAAAGGTGGCGAGAAAGACAGCTACCAAGAAGTTGGCCGCGGACAAGAAGGAAAGCGAACCGAAGGTGACCGTAAAGGCCGCCACTATCAAGCTGCCTGAAAAGAAGACGAAGAAGGCAGCCGGTGCGTCCGGAACAAAGCCTGTATCACCGACAGTCGCGGCAGCGACGACAGCAGCAGCCAAAGCAAAGGCAGCAGCGGCTAAGGCTGAATCAGTGGTGGCAAAGGCAAAGCCTCCAGTAGGAGCTCCTAAGGTATCAAAGGCCAAGCTCGAAGAGAGAATTGCCAAGGAAAAGGCGGAAGCCAAGGCAAAGGCAGCCAAGGAAGCGGCGGAAGCTGCAGCTGCGGAAGCTGCAAAGGCAGAGGCGGCCAAGGCTGAAGCGGAAGCTGCAAAGAAGGAAGCCGATGAGGCTGAAGCGGCCAAGAAGAAGGCTGAAGCGGCAGCTGCAAAGGCAGAAACAGCGGCAGCGAAGGCAGAAGCAAAGGCAGCAAAGGCCGAAGAGAAGGTCGCAAAGGCGGAAGCCAAGGAAGCGGCAAAAGCAGAAGCCAAGGCAGCAAAGGCTGAAGAGAAGGCAGCGAAGGCTGAGGAAAAGCCTGAGGTCAAGGCCGAAGAGAAGAAGACCGAGGAACCGCCAAAGGAAGAGAAGCCTAGAAGCAGAATCAAGATCATAAAGAGAGCTGAAGATATCAGACGCGAAGAGAAGGAAGCCGCAGCCCGTAAGGCGGCAGCCAAGAAAGAGCGCGAAAGAGAAGAGGCAGAGAAAGCAAAATCCTCCAAGAAGCCTGCCAAATCTTCAGACAGATCAGACTCCCGCAGAAAAGACGACAGATCATCAGCCCCTGCAGCTGCGAAGACCTCCAGTCACAGCAAGAAGGGCAAGGATAAAGACAGAGATAAAGAGAGAGACAAGTTCTCGAAGCTCGAGAGAGGCGGACGCAAGTCAGGCAAGCCGGCACCTCCTGCATCGCTGGAGAAGCAGGCAAGACCTAAGAGACATCAGAACAAGCCTAAGGTAGAGCACGAAGAACCTGAAATGGAACTGGAAGCCGGCACCGTTCTGATCAACTGCCCGATCACAGTAGCGGGATTCGTTGAGCAGACGAAGACGACACTCTCACAGGCCATCATGACACTGATGAAGATGGGCGTAATGGCCAACCAGAACCAGAACCTGGACGAGGATACAGTACAGCTTCTGGCTGACGAGATGGGCATCCAGATCGCCATCGGCAAAGTCGATGAGGAAGAGGAATACCTGGAAGAGGAAGGTATCGAAACATTCGAGGACAAGGAAGAAGACCTGAAGCCGCGCGCGCCGATCATCACTGTAATGGGACACGTTGACCACGGTAAGACTTCACTCCTCGACGCAATAAGAAACACAAACGTAACGGCTGGCGAGTCCGGCGGAATCACCCAGCACATCGGTGCGTCAGAGGTCGAGATCAACGGTCAGAAGATCGTATTCCTGGATACACCGGGACACGAGGCGTTCACGGCCATGAGAGCCAGAGGCGCCCACGCTACGGACATCGCGGTGCTGGTAGTAGCTGCGGACGACAGCGTCAAGCCGCAGACTATCGAGTCAATCAGCCACGCAAAGGCAGCCGGAGTGCCTATCATCGTTGCGATCAACAAGATGGACAAGCCGGGAGCCAATCCGGAAATAGTAAAGAAGGACCTGGCCGAGAACGGCGTACTGGTCGAAGACTGGGGCGGAGACGTCATCAGCGTACCGGTATCCGCAAAGACAGGCGAAGGCATCAAGAACCTGCTTGAGATGATCCTCCTGCAGGCCGAGGTGCTCGAACTCAAGGCAAACCCTGACAGACTGGCTGTAGGTACAGTACTCGAAGCCAGACTGGACAAGGCAAAGGGCCCGATCGCTTCACTGCTGATCCTCAACGGAACGCTGAGATCAGACATGAGCGTCGTAGCCGGCACATGCTCAGGCAAGATCAGACTCATGACCAACAGCAAGGGCGAAAAGCTCAAGAAGGCAGGCCCTGCAACGGCTGTTGAAATCCTGGGACTGTCCGACGTACCTGTAGCGGGCGACCAGTTCAACGCGGTCAAGAAGTCCAGCCAGGCCAAGGAAATCGCATATCAGAGACAGCAGAAGGTAAGACAGGAAGTACTGGCCAGAAACTCCAGCACAACCCTGGAAGAGCTCTTCAGCCAGATCCAGGAGGGAGAGGTCAAGGAACTGAACCTGATCATCAAGGCGGACGTACAGGGCTCGGTAGGAGCTATCGTAACGTCGCTTGAGAAGCTGTCAAACGACGAGGTCAAGGTAAATATCGTACATACAGGCGTCGGCGCCATCAACGAGTCCGACGTAATGCTGGCAGGAACGTCAGGATCCGTCATCATCGGATTCAACGTCAGACCTAGCGTAACCGTAGCAGGCATGGCCGACAGAGACGGCATCCAGATCAGAACATACAACGTAATCTACAACATCATCGACGACGTTGAGAACGCCATGAAGGGCATGCTGGATCCGGAGTACAAGGAAGTCGTCCTTGGTACTGTGGAGATCAGAGAGACCTTCAAGGTGCCGAATGTTGGAATCATCGGCGGCGCGTACGTTACAGACGGCAAGGTCGTCCGCAACGAGTCCGTCAGACTGGTTCGCGACGGCATCGTCATCCACGAGGGCAAGATTTCATCCCTCAAGAGATACAAGGACGACGCCAAGGAAGTCGCTCAGGGCTATGAGTGCGGTATCGGCATCGAAAACTACAACGACATCAAGCAGGGCGACATCATCGAGTGCTTCACCATGGAAGAAGTCGCCAGAAGCTAAAAGTAAGACAGAGATTGGGATAAGAATATGGCAAAGAACTACAGACAGGGCCGCATAGGCGAGGAAATACGCAGGATAATAAGCGAAATGCTCCTGTCGGATCTGAAGGATCCGCGCCTCGACTCCATGATAAGCATCACGGACGTGGAGGTGACCAGGGACAACAGCTACGCCACAGTGTATTTCGCGCCTATTGGCGTAACCGGCACAGATGAAGAGATAAAAGCCCACCAGGATGAGGTCCTGGAGGCTTTCAACAGCGCCAAAGGCTTCATCAGAAGCCGCATAGGCCACGAAATGAAGCTCAGACACACGCCTGAGCTGATTTTCAAGGTGGATCACTCAATGGAGTACTCGAGACATATCGAGGACCTGATAAGCACGCTGTAAGGCTCAGAGAACTATTATGAAGAACAATACGGATCTTAAAACAATAAGTGAAAAGCTGTTTTCCGCAAAGACAGTACTGCTTTTCCCGCACACTAACCCTGACGGTGACAGTGTGGGTTCCTGCAGCGCCCTGAGCCTGGCTCTCAGAGCAGCGGGAATTGAATGCTACGTCTATTCGGAAGACCCGCCTAAGTACCTGGGATTCATGAACATGGAAGCCTTTACGAAGGACTGGGACAAGCTTCAGAATCCGGACGTCTGCGTTGCTGTGGACTGCAACGAGTACGGCAGGATGAACGAGCGCGCCGAGATGTTCAAGCTCGGAAAGACCAAGATCTGCATAGACCACCACGCTCACGACCAGGGCTTCGGAGATCTGTACTATATCGACGAAGACGCGGCTGCTGCGTGCGAGCTGGTCTATGAGGTCATCAAGGACGCAGGCGTTGAGATCACAAAAGACATGGCAAACGCCATCTACACGGGCATTGTGACCGATACAGGCAGCTTCAGGCACTCCAATACGAAGGCAGAAAGCTACAGAATAGCTGCCGAGCTGTTCGATATAGGCGTAGACCATACAAACATTATGGTTAACCTGTATGAAAACAAGAATCTTAAGAAGGTTCGCTGTGAAAACAAGGCCGTCGCAAAGGCAATCTTCTTTGCGGACGGCAGAGGAGTCATCAGCTACCTCACAAGCGGCGAAATGGCAGCCATGGACGCACATCCTGAGCACGCTGACGAGATCATCGACAGGCTCAGGGACATAGAAAACGTGGAAATGGCCGCTTATCTGGAGGAACGCGAGGAAGGAGTCAAGGTCAGCATGAGATCAAAGACCGATTCCAACGTTCTCGAAATATGCCAGAGGAACGGCGGCGGCGGTCACGTTAAGGCTGCCGGCTGCACAATGCACACAACCATGGAGAATGCCTTTGCGATAATAAAGGGCGAGATGGAGACTGCGCTGAGCTGATGAGAGACGGAATCCTGGTACTTTACAAGCCTCAGGAGTGGACTTCCAGCGACTGTGTGGCCGTGTGCCGCAGGGCTCTGGGGGTCAAAGGCAAGAAAAAGGTGGGCCACGGCGGGACTCTGGATCCGATGGCGACGGGCGTTCTGCCCGTTTTTGTCGGTCAGGCAACCCGCATCATGGAGTACATGGAGCTGGATTCCAAGACCTACGTGTGCTGCGCCAAGCTGGGAATCACGACGGATACCCTGGATATATGGGGCGAAGTCACAAGCGAAACACCCTGGGAGGAGCTGCGCGACAGACTGTCAAAGGCCGACATAATGGAGGCTGTGGCGTCCTTTGAGGGCGAGATAGAGCAGATACCGCCCAAATACTCGGCGGTTCGCGTAAACGGCAGGAGACTTTACGATTACGCGTACAAAGGCAAGGAAATAGATGTTGAGATAAAGCCGAGAAAGGCTTTTGTCCACAGGATATGCTTAATAGACGTCGACATGGAAAAAGGCCAGTTTGCCTTTGAAGTAGAGTGCTCAAAGGGAACTTACGTCAGATCCATATGCGATGATATCGGGGCGAGACTCGGGTGCGGATGCGTCATGACGGCCCTTGAGAGGACTGCGGTCGGCGCGATCAGCATAGATCAGGCGGCTCTGTCCGCCGAGGACGTGAAAGCAATGCTGGGTGAGAAGAATGAGCCTGGCAGCGCGGCCGAGGAGCTGGAAAGACTGCTTTTGCCCGCGGACTGGCCGCTGGTGCACTTCGGCAGGATTCTGATGCCGGCTGAGCGCGCGGAGTACTTCCGCATGGGCAACAGCGTATGGCTCACACAGGTGAAGATAGAGGAAGAGACAGATCCCGAGGTCACGGGGCTCAGGAACGCCCGTGGACGTGATTACAGCCTCATTTACAAGGTTTACGAGGAAGAAACCGGGGAATTCCTGGGAACGGGATTCATAGATACAAGAGAAGGAAGACTTAAGGCAGACAAGGTGCTCGCGGAGCGGAAATGATAGTATTTGAAAGACTTGAAGACATTGTAGATATAGAACCGACGGTAGTGGCCCTGGGTAATTTTGACGGCATACACAAAGGCCACCAGGAGATAATCGGGCGTACGGTGAAGGAAGCTGAGGCGGCGGGCCTCAAGAGCGCTGTTTTTACGTTCTCAAACCACACCAGCTCGATCCTGAAGAACGTACCGAAGGTTAAGAACATCCTCTATCCTGAGGACAAGCTCAGAATTCTGGAAGAGATGGGCGTAGACTACGTCTTCAACATTCCTTTCACCGAGGAAATCCTGCGCATGAGCCCTGAAGAGTTCATCGAGGAGATACTGGTAAAGAGATTCAACATCCGCGAAGCATACTGCGGCTTCAACTACAGCTTCGGCTACAAAGCCTCCGGCACGCCTGAAGTGCTCATGCACGAAGGCCTCAAGCACGGATTCGGCATCCACGTTCAGGAGCCGTACGTCATTGACGGCGTGGTCGTCAGCAGCACATACATCCGCCAGCTCATAGAAGAGGGGCGCATGGAGGAGTGCACAAAGTTCATGGGCCGCATGTACTCTGTAAGCGGCGAGATCATCGTCGGCAACAAGCTGGGACGCACCATAGGCTTCCCGACCTGCAACATACTGGTTGACGACACCATGATAACCCCGCCAAACGGCGTTTACATCACGACGTGCACCATCGACGGTGTCACCCGGCAGAGCGTGACAAACGTTGGTGTTAAGCCGACCATCGGCACCTATGAGAAGAACATCGAGACTCACATCTTCGACTTCAACGAGGACGTCTACGGCAAGCAGATCCGCGTCGACTTCATCAAGCACACCCGCGGAGAGCAGAAGTTCGACGGTCTGGACGCATTAAAGAAGCAGATTGAGAGCGACAGCATCGAGGCAAGAGTCTGGCACAGGCAGAACAGGTAAAAACCATTTGCTTTAATAAGCGCAAAGTGTTACAATACATCTCGCACGGGTCCTAAGGGGCCGGGCATCGGAGTATGGCGCAGCTTGGTAGCGCGCTTCGTTCGGGACGAAGAGGCCTAGGGTTCAAATCCCTATACTCCGACCAATAAAGGAACGCAAGGAAGACACGCCCCCTGCGTTCCTTTTTTATGTTATAATCAACCCATCGAAATCATTGACTTCACCAGTTTAAAACAGGAGATCAGAAAATGAAAAAGACACTATTAAACCTGTTCGCAATAATCCTCGCCGTATCCATGGTCTTCACCATGGCACCGCTCAGCATGGAAAAAGCGTATGCAGAAGGAACCGCAGCGATTGACGGAATGATGTATTCGGTGGATGAGGAATATGAGACAGCGGCCTTATACAGCTTGGAAGACAAAGAACAATCAACAATCACGATTCCTTCAGGTTTTAATTTTGAAGGGCGCGACTATACAGTTACAAGCATCAGGAGTTCTGCATTTTATTACTGCACCAATCTGACGACCGTCACAATTCCGGAAAGTGTAACAAGCATCGAGGAGGGTGCATTTAACGACTGCACCGGACTTACCACAGTCAATTTCGGCGGTTCGAAGGCCCAGTGGGATGCGATAACAGGAGATGGCAAACCGACGGGGACGGGTGTTACTGTGAATTATGCGAAGGAATATCCTGTTTTCACAACGATTAATGGAGTGGCATACGTGCTCAATGAAGAAAATGAAGAGAGAATGGCAACGGTGACCGGCTACACTGCTGACCTCCCGGCAGATGTCACAATTCCACCAAGTGTTAAATATGAGAATGAGGACTTTACAGTTAAAAGTATCAAGGCTTTTGCCTTCAATGAATGCGGAACTCTTAAAACCATCACGATTCCGGAAGGCGTGACAAATATAGGAAATTGTGCGTTTTGGGACAGTGGTCTGACATCCGTGACATTTGCGGAAGGAAGCAAGCTTACAACCATTGATGAAGGTGCATTCGCAGAATGCCAAAGTCTGGGGACCGTCACGATCCCGGAAAGTGTAACAAGTATCGGGGAGAATGCATTTGAAAACTGCACCGGCATGACGACCATCACGATTCCTGAAAGTGTAACAAGTATCGGGAAGAATGCATTTTCTGGATGCTCCGGACTTACCACAGTCAATTTCGGTGGTTCCAAGTCTCAGTGGGATGCGATAACCGGAGATGGCAAACCGACGGGTGTTACTTTGAATTATGCGAAGTACTATCCTGTTTTCACAACGATTAATGGAGTGGCATACGTGCTCAATGAAGACAGAACAGCAACGGTGACCCGCTACACTGATGATTTGCCGGCAGATGTCATAATTCCACTAAGTGTTACATACGAAAATAAAGAATATTCAGTTACAAGTCTTGGGAATAATGCGTTTACTCGTTGCAGCGCATTGAAAACTATTAAACTGCCAGACAGTTTAATAAGAATTGGAAATTACGCGTTCCGTTGGAGCGGTCTGGAATCCATCATAATTTCGGCAAGTGTAACGAGTATCGGATGGGAAGCATTTTTGGACGCAAAACAACTCACTACAGTTGCATTTGCAGAAGGAAGTTTAATTAAAGCAATTCCTGAAAACACGTTTTATGGATGCACCAATCTTGCAACCATCACGATTCCTGAAAGTGTAACAAGTATCGGGAAGAATGCATTTTATGGATGCACCGGACTTACCACAGTCAATTACGGTGGTTCGAAGTCTCAGTGGGATGCGATAACCGGAGAGGGCAAGCCGACGAATGTTACTGTGATTTGTGCGAAGGAGTATCCTGCTCCCACAACTGTTGGCGGGGTGGTATATCTACTAAATGAAAACGGAACGGCAACGGTGACCGGCTACACTGCTGATCTGCCGGCAGAAGTCATAATTCCACAAAGTATTAAATACGAGAATGAGGACTTTTCAGTTAAAAGTATCAAGGATTTTGCTTTCATGGATTGCTCGAGTCTGAAAAACATCACGATTCCGGAAGGCGTGACAAATATAGGAAATTGTGCGTTCTGGGATAGTGGTCTGACATCCGTGACATTTGAGGAAGGAAGCAAGCTTACAACCATTGATGCCGGTGCATTCGCTGGCTGCCAAAGTCTAGGGGCCATCACGATTCCGGAAGGCGTGACAAGCATTAAAAAGAATGCGTTTTACAGCTGCAATAGTATGGAAACCATTACTATTCCGGAAAGTGTAACAAGCATCGGGGAGTATGCATTTTATAATTGCTTCAGCATGACGACCATCACGATTCCGGAAAGTGTAACAAGTAT
>JAFRCM010000033.1 GCA_017404365.1 Bacillota bacterium | reverse complement strand
TTTGCCATAAAGTCACCTTCCTATCGTTACAATGTAGCTTGAACAACCACATTATAACCATGGAGGTGATTTTTTGGTGAAACCATCGTCGCGCACCCGCATAGCGGGTGGTTGATACTTCGCACGCTCGCGTGCTCAGCATGGGCTTATACGCCCTACAAAGCAAAGAACCGCCTGCGAATGGCGGTTCTTTTTTCTGTTCTGTAAAACTGCCAGAGCAGCAATCTGCACATTTTTCCGACTATGAGACCTACACATTTCGAGTTAATATACCTCGGTTTGTACAGGGTTACTTATTCGTTCCGAACTGTGTCGACGTCTTGTAGTATTCATCGAAAGCTGTTCTGTCGAGCACCTTGTTGTCAAGAACCGGCAGTGTGCCGCCCTGGACGTCTGTTCCGGTTGAATCTCCGCTGTTTTCTTCAATTACGACTTCTGAATTTACTGCTCCCGTTACGGTAAGGGTAATGTCGCTTTCGCCCTCCACGACGGTCTTGCCATCAGCGATGACTGTGACTGTCTTTCCGTCTGCGTCGACAATCTTGGCGTCATCCGAGTAATTAAGGTCTGCGATGGTTGTATCTTCTGTGAGTACCCACGTTGACTTACTGTCGACGACTACAGTCAGGTTGTTCTCACCTTCCGAAACGCCGGTCCATTCGGAACCGTTGGTCAGGTATACCTCTGCACTGCTGATCTCATCGGTGTAGACATTGCCCTTCAGTATCTGTTTGATTGCTGTCAGCTCCACGGTTCCGCCGTTCTTGCCTGCGCTGCCCCAGTTGTTGGAGCTGTTGCCTGAAGCGTTGAGCAGCTGAACGTTTTCACTGTCAAAATCGAGTTCTGTATTCTGCAGAACTATGTCGGCAGAATTGTTGGTAACGTAGAACATCGCGCCGTCTGAGATCGATGTCTTCAGGATTGAGTCGACCGCTTCAAACTCGCATGTTTCTGCTGAAGCAGTGTCAGCGTCTCCTGATGTCGACTGGTACAGGATTACTCCGTTTTTGATCGGGTCGCTTCCTGAAGTGTTGTCGTTTGTGCTCTCAAGAGTTGAGTTGTTAATGACAATGCGGTTCTTTCCTTCTATTCCGGCAATCTGGCTCCCGCTTGATGTGCCTGTGACATTGTCCACTTCTATGTCACCCGTTGAGTATATCAGCGGCGATCCGTTGCCCGCAGTCTCGAGGCTGCTGTTTGTCACTGAAATGTATCCGCCGCCTCTGTCAGTTGCCAGAGCCGCGCAGTGGTCTTTGGCAGTGCTGATCGTCAGGTCGTTTCCGTATATTACTCCGCCGTATGTCGCGTCGAGTCCCCTCGAGTTTGATCCTTCAGTTGTAGTGATTTCAACCTTGTTCAGGTAAGCTGTTCCGCTGTCAGTTGCAAAGACTCCATTGTTTCCTTCTCCTGTCGAGCTGATCTTGCTGTCTGAGAGATACACTTCCGAATTCTCGCCTGTCGCGAGCACGCTGGAGTTAACTCCGTAGAAGTTGCAGCTGTCGCCGTTGCTGTCATCTCCTGATTTTGTTATATCCGCGCCGGTAACCTTGAGCACTCCGCCGTTCTCTGCCAGCAGAGCGTTCTCGTCAGCAGTGGTTGATTCAATCTTCTCGCCGTCGGAAGTGACTTCCTTGCCGTCGGCTGTCAGCTTACCGCTGTAATCGCCGCTGAAGTCAAATGACTGTGTATCCGGACCGCCCTGCCCCGGAGCTCCACCGCTCGGCGGCTGTCCGTTGTTGTTATCGCCGCCCGGCATTTCAGGCGGCTGCCCGCTCGGTGCCTCGCCGCTATCGTTGTCGCCTTCCGGCTTTTCAGGCGGCTGCCCGCTCGGTGCTTCGCCGCTTGGAGGCTGCCCGTCCTGTGTCTGGTTATCCTGTGTCTGGTTATCCGCGGACGCATCTGTCTTTGCAGTATCGCCCTTGAGATCTGACGGCGACACATAGTCCCAAACAACCGATTTGGCCGTGCTGCCGGAACTGTCGTCGCGGACCTCCGCCATGTCTTCGCCGCAGCCGCTCATGAGGAGCGAGGTTGCAGCAAGCATCAGCGTCATTACAATTGCTATTATCCTCTTCATTTTTTGTCCTCCATGTTGTCTCTTTTATCGTTCGTCAAGACAAATGGTAAACGCCGCGTATGAATGCGGCGTTATTGATTTATGTTGAGTTTGTGATGCTTTTCTATTCGTTTCCTGTACGGTCTTCAAAAAGCTCCTTGAGTGATTTGCCCTGATCCTCAGGGTCAAAGTCCACATTTTCAGCGCTGCTGCGCCAATCGTTGTCCTCTGAAAGCACCCTACACGCCAGGTTGTGCTGCCTCCACTCGTAAGCCATGTCCTCGGCAGTCCTGTAGGAAACCATGTCGCTTCCGTGTACGGTGTGAGTGTCGATGAGAGCCTGGCAGATTATGATCATGTCACGCTTATTCGTTATTTTATACGAGTCGTAGATAGTCCAGTTGTCAGGGAGATACTGGGCGTAGAACGTCTCACCCCTGTATGTGAAGGCGTAGTTTACTCCTCCGCCGTCCCTGTCGTAGAGCCCGATGTCAGTTTCTGAAGCCTGCGTAGTCCCGGTCGCGGTCTCCTGCTCATCCGATGCCATGTCCTCGCCGCAGGCCGGCATCATCAGAGCGAATGACGCCAGAAGCAGGAACAGGGCGAGCCGGACTGCCTTTGCCCTTCCTGTCTTATTATTGAGTTTCGCGCCGGTGCTCTTCATCTCCGGATCCTCCTTATCACTTACTTTATCATACTTTCGCCTGCAGACATAGTAAACGCCGCATATGAACGCGGCGTATTACTATTGTGTGCTATTTGTGATTGTTAATGGAGGTGCACTTATTCAAGCCCCGGCCTTTTGCGCCAGGCCATCTTCGAGAGTCTGACGTTCGGAATCTGTATGCTGACGCCCGTGAGGAGCTTGATCAGCCAGATGAAGAACATCAGCACTGCGATCGGGATAGCGCACGATGTGACGATCAGAACGGCTATTGACTCTGTGAGTCTGTTCAGCGTGTTCTCGAACTTGTCGAGCTGACCTGTTACACCGCCCTTCACTTTCTTCGTGAACTTCTCAATGACATTGTCGTCCTCAGACTTGCCGGCTGCCTTTTGCAGCTTCTCCGTGTCATTTTTCGTGTCCTCGATCATCTGCTGCATCGATGCCTGGTAACTCGCGTCGATTTTCTCTGTCACGACGACGCTTGCCGGCACGATGGCGAACATCATAAGCGCAAAGCATATAAGCTTGATGCCTACGGATCTCCACGTTTCTGCCGCAAAGAGCGTCGCTGCGATAAGGATGGCGCACGCTACAGGAATCAGTATTTTGAAAGCCAGTGTTCCGGTGATCGTAACCATCCATTTTTCCAGACATATCGCTCCCAGGATGAACATGAAGTACCCTGACAGATCAGCAAGCTGTTCGGCGACCGGTGTACCGGCGTCGCCCGGCAGCAAGGAGATTGCCGTTGATGACGCCGCTGTCACTCCCATGAGTTCCGTGACTGTCGTCCGCTTCTGATCAAGTGCCGCGTACGTGCCCGGGAAGTTTTCCTCAGACGATGCGAATCCTGAGATTACGAACAGTGAGATTAGCCCAATTGCGACCAGGATCGCGACGATTATGATCGTCTTGTTTCTCTCTTTCACTTCCATAGCAGGCCTCCTTTCCAGAAAACCAGAGCTATAACTGTTTATATAAAACCCCTTTTTTATATGAGACCCCTATGTGTCCTATTTTTACATCAGGTGAAGCTCGCCGACCAGCGGCAGCGGATCCGTCCTGTAGTTCGCAGCTCTGTAGATGCCCATCACGATGAACACGAATGCCGCGATACCGGCGACTGCTGAAACGCTGTGCCCTATCCCCGGGAGCGCCGCGCACAGTCCGCCCGCGATCTTAAGCAGGTTTATCACCAGCGCCTGATTCAGATGATGCAGCGCAAAGGTGTCAGATCTGTCTCTCATGAAGAAGGCGATGATCCAGCCGACCCACGTGATGTAGGAAACGACCGCGACTGTTCGCGATTTCTTTTCATATTCAGTTCTCTCATAAAGTCTTTCGTACATTCTCTGTCCCCCTTTTCCTCAACGAAAAAGTGATATTCTTCTCTTTGTGACTATATGATAAATCCGCCGCGTCTTCCGATACATCGCAGAAGGTGCGGATTCGGGTGCATTTTTACCGCACTTTTCGCGCAAAGGCAGCAAAAAAACAGCGGCCGCTCTATGGCGACCGCCTTCGTTAACTGATTTCACTAATATGGTTGTATTCTGCGATGGAGTACCCTCGTCTACGCGAGGACCTGATCAGTGTATTCGAACAGACAGAGGTTCACTTCATAGATATCGTATATCTTATTCAGAATGCAGTAGACAACGATCCTGTCAAACAGTATGCTCGGCGACAGCGCGTAACCGGCTCTTCTGAGCAGATCCATCGTTTCATCGAGATTGAGGCTCAGCGCCATAGCCAGAGCCAGAACATTTTTCTTGCTTGGTATATAGCCTTTCTTGCTCCTGATCTTTGAGAACAGTTTTCTGTCCATGTTCGCCTTCTTGTAAACCTGCGGATCCGTCAGGCCCTTCCGGTCGATCAGCCTGAACAGCATCTCCTGGAAAGTCTCTGTCTGAGGATTGATAGCGCCGCGAAGCCTGTCGTCCCATTCGTCCTCCGGCGCAGCAGACTCCGTCATGAGCAGTTCGGGATGTGGCGGCACTTCTGCAGCGGGTATATCCATGTCCATGGAGTATGCGACATCTTCCTTGCTCATCGCCTCCTCGATCAGCAAACTTGCTGCTCTTTCTCTTCTGGACAGTATTTTTGAAGACTTGGAACGTTTCTGATACAGGGATCCGCCCGCAGCAGTAGAAACATTTCTTTCTTCTCTGCTAAGCCTCCGCGGTTTGACGTCTTTCTCTTCGATGAAAGTCCGCACGCCCTGAAACGCCTTGCCCGAGAGCACGAATGATTCCTTGTCGTATACGACCATGTACACGGTCATCTCGTGTTCAAACAGGAACGAGCTGATCTCATCTATGGCTATCCTCAGCGCTTCATCCTTCGGAAATCCGTAAGTGCCCGTGGAAATAAGCGGGAAAGCTACAGACTCACAGCCCTTCTCGTCCGCGATCTTCAGCGACTCCTTGTAGCACGACGCGACGGCTTTGCGTTCACCGTGATTACCGTCGATCCAGGCCGGACCTACCGTGTGGATTATGTACTTCGCGTCCAGTGCAAAGGCAGGCGTAACCGCTGCCTGTCCCGGCCTCATGGGTCCGATTTTCGCGCGCTCCTCCAGCAGCTGCTCTAATCCAGCCGCCTTGTAGATGGTCTCGTCCACGCCTGCTCCCACAGCTACTTCAGGGTTCGCTGTGTTGACAATCGCGTCCGCTTTGACTTTTGAAATATCGTTTCTGATTATCTGTAATGGCATTCTTCTCTACCTCCCTCTTTCATTATACGTTGTGAATGAGGGAATTGCTTTTCGTCTTATTCAGACGCCTTTTCAAAAACTGTTCTGACTGATTCCTTGATATCCTCGTATCCCTGCGAAGGATCCGCCTCGTATATCTTTTCTTTGCCTATGAACATGCTCGGAACATAGTAATAGTTATAACCTGAGATGCCGGCAGGCGGATCGAGCTCATTGATTCTCTCAATTTCAATGCTCCCGTATGCCGGATTATCCTGTATCAGTTCCTCTATCGCCTTGTTGGCATTTTTGCAGTAAGGACAGCCCGGAAGATAGAAGAATGTGATCTTTTTGCCACTGTGTTTCTCAAGCCAGCCTACCGCGTAGGAGCAGGTTGCCCTGACTTCTCCGCCCTTGGCTTTGATATCATCCACCGCGGCCTGAACCAGCTTTCCTGCAACGCCCTGGCCTCTCAGGGATCCGTCAACTATCGTATGGTCAATCGTGTACACGCCCGGCTCAGTCTCTGGAAAAGTAATCTCCGCTAACACCTTTCCGTTTTCATCCGTTCCGTAAATACGGTTTGGTTCATGTATGAATTCCATTCTGTTCACTCTCCTTTTTGAAACATTTATCAGAAACCGGAGTCCGGCTTCCCCATTTCCTTCCATCCGTATCTCCAGATGGAAACGAAGATCGAGCCCAATGTGATGGACTCGTTCAGCACGCCCGCCCATGAACCGATCAGGGCGTCGTATACGAGCCAGCACGGTGAGCCGCAGACCAGATTTCCAAGCCTGATCTTCTGGGCGTTATCAGTCCAGTACGTTATGGTCGTTCCCACAACCGCAGCGTATGGCAGCAGGCTGATAGGCCCCTGCCACGTGAAGATGAACGCTATTGTGAAGAAAACCAGAAAAATGGCTATCGTCCATTTTGATCTTATCCACGCCCAGTCGCGATACTTCATCAGCAGTCCGTTCCGAACGATGATTCCGATAAGATTGGCCGCTCCGCTCGTAGCTCCAAGGAGCAGGAACTGGCAGCAAAAGGTGGCAGTTCCAAGCAGCTGAAGCAGAAACAGCATTTTGTTCGACTTTATCTGATAGGAAATGATGAAGAACAGTACTCCAACAAATCCGATTGCCTGAATGATTATGGGGTTCATCTTTCCTCCCCGTCCGGAAGGAATTCAACTGTTCCGTCCTCTATGTGATAGATTGCGCCGATGACCTGCAGGCCCTTCTCGTCATCGATCGGATGAATCTCAAACTCATGGCGGATCCGCTGAACGCCGTGCTGAACATTCAGGCAGCTCGCTTTGAAGTCATCCTTTTCATCACCGATCGCAGCAGCGATATCCTTCAGGATGTAATCGACTAAACCGCCGGAATGTCCCGCGATAACAGAGCCGACAGCGCCGCACTGGGTGTGCCCCAGCATGACGATCAGTTTTGTTCCCAGATGCTCCGCTGCGTACTCGATGCTGCCGAGCTGATGGTTATCAAGCACGTTTCCCGCAACCCTGATTACGAACAGATCCCCGATCCCCGCCGAAAAGATGCTCTCCGGGACAACCCTGGAGTCGGAACAGGTTATGACAATGGCGTAGGGGTGCTGGCCCTCCTTTGCCGTTTTCAGGCGGATCGCCCTCGAAACATCCCCTATTCCTGCTTTTGCATCGAGATACTTCTGATTGCCTTCAATCAGTTTTTTCTTAGCTTCTTCTGCTGGAATCATTATTTTTGATCGCCCTTTCTGTAACTGTTATCTGGAATAATGATCGATTATTTAATCAGTTTTCTGATTGCCTGATCACTCGCGTCAGGCAGAATCTCATGAAGGTGCTCGCATATACGCGTGTAGGACTCTTCCGGCGAGCGCTGATACACCTTCTCCGTGAAGTCGCGTCCCATGAACTGCTCCGGCGTTGAGTACTCCGCAACGCCCCAGCCGTACTCTTTGCCGTTTTTGTCGGTCATGTAGACAAAGTCGCTTATGAGTACGTAACACTGGGCCTGAAGCCTGTTTATGACTGTATCAAATCCCCTGTTGCCGCCCTTTCTGTAGTTGCCGAGATACTTAAGTCGTTTCGACAGCACCGGGCCCTCGCTTGTGATCAGGTCGTACATGGTCCTGTCGCGATAAGCAGCCAGCCCGTCCTCGAATCTGGCGTCGAAGTCGTATCCGTCCCGACGGTAATTCGCAAAGTCAGGAAACCAGTCTTTGCTTATATACACAGCCTTCTTTTCGAAGAACTTGCCGTAGGCGCAGTTCAGCTCGTTGATGACCGGACCCTTCCACTCCCAGGTTCCGGGCCCATCACTGAACCAGACCTGCGGGGCCACATTTTCCTCGATCGAAAACCCTGGAATTGAATTGGCGAAATACGGCAGAAAGCCCAGCTCCTGTACAGCCTGCTCGAGATCCTCTATTGAACTGACGTATAAATCATTTATGTTCATGTTTGTCCTCACTAATCAAAGTATACACCTGACTTCGGCCTGATGCCACGCTGTAACTGTTTTTTGACAAACTAAAACTCCGGGAAACTGAGTTCCCGGAGTTCTGATTTTTCGGTTATTTATCTTACAACACACTTGCTTCCAATGGACTG
>JAFRCM010000032.1 GCA_017404365.1 Bacillota bacterium | reverse complement strand
GCATGAATATTTGCGGCATGGTGAAGCAGATTGTCTATTCCGCTTACAGCATGGGTTCGGGCGCCTTTGTCTGCGCGGTTATGTTTGCCGCGGCGATTTGGAGAAAACCGGAGAGCGGTCTCCTGTTCCTGCTTGTGTGTGTCACAGCCGGATGCCTGATTGCCGCAGTGTCTGTAACCGCGGCAAAATACAGCAGGCAGGCGGGCAGAAGCAGGGAGAGGGCGAACACAAGACTGTATCACGCTCTGAGGAACATCAACAAGATCAAGGTCGCGGGATCAGAGGAGAACATACAGAGAGATTACTACAAGGTCAGGGCTGATTACGCGGCCGGCCGGCTCAGCGCACTTCGTCTGACGGGAACTGCTGAGGCGATTCAGATAATGGTCATCATCGCGGTGATTCCGATATCCGCACTGTCAGGCAGCGTGCCGGTGACAGCGCTTTCTCTCGCCGTACTCGGCGGCTGCTTTATACAGGCTGTGCGGCAGATTTCTCAAATGCCGCAAATGGCGTCGGATCTGGGGAGAGCGCGCATAATTCTGGAAGAGGAAAAGGAGAAAACGAAGGCCCCTGTTGACCGCGTTGAATCGATAGAAATGGAGAACGTCCGGTTCGGCTATGGGCAGCGCGAAGTGCTTCACGGAATGAACTTAGATATCCGCAGAGGGGAAACGGTCGGTCTGATCGGTGAGTCCGGAAGCGGCAAGACCACACTGCTTAAGCTCATGACAGGCATCGAGAAACCTGAGAGCGGCGCGGTAAAAGTAAACGGTACAGACATGAAGGAAATCGACATGAAATCCTTCAGGAAGAGGATTGGAATTGTTTCACAGGAGGAAACCCTGACCGCCGCAAGTCTCATCGACAATATCAGAATGGGCAGCGATGCCTCCGCGGAGGATGTGTTCGACACCATTGTAAGAGTGGGGCTGGCCGGTTTTGTCAGTAAGCTGCCGATGGGTGTCGACACGATATTGAGCGAAGAGGGAGGAAGCATCTCCTCCGGACAGAAGCAGAAGATATTTATCGCCAGGGCTCTTGTCAGGAAACCGGACCTGATAATCCTGGACGAGGCCATGAGCGAAATGGACAATGAATCGATAGAAGACATATGCGTTGCTCTTAATGAACTGGATGCGGCAATAATAATCGTTTCACATAGAATGGAACCTCTGAAATATTGTGATAAAATAGTTGTAACAGAATAGAAACAGATGTGTATAGGGATATAGAAGCATTAATAAATAAGCAGCAGAAAGGGGAAAAGTTATGAAAAAGATCTCCGAAGAAGAATTCAGGGACTATATGGACTACAAGAAATTCATGTCGAAAGAAGAGATGAGCATGAACGAACTGGATGAGATCGTTGCGGCAAAAGGCAGCGAGGACTTTTCAGCGTTCATGCAGAAGATCAAGGACATGGAGAAAGAGGACGATAAGGAATGAGCATTGAAAGAGTCATAGAGGGCGACACACTGATTCTGAACAGTGAAACGGGACAGGAACTCCTGAGGCTCCGTGAAAGCACGGACGGAACAGCCGCGTGCGCGGCGGTTTCAGGCAGACTCATCAATGAGATTGTTCACGATGTGGAAGACGAGCTGGTTGCGCTGTCGCTCGCATCTGAAAAAGTGATCATCGACATGGATGAGGCAAGTTACATTTCGAACGCCATGATCAGATCGTTCCTTGAACTGCAGCATCTGATGGATGCCAAAAACGGGGAACTTGTTCTTAAGGGACTTTCCGATGAAGTGTTCAGTGTCTTTGAGGATATGGGAGTAGAGGATGTATTTATGATTGAACGTAAGTGACAGCGAGAGGGTTAACAGTAATGAGATGCAGTGCGGCTCCGTACGAGGGCAGAGGCAAGTATATATTCGCAAGTTATTGCCATGAGGACGCGGCGAGAGTGTATCCGTGCATAGAACTCATGGCGAGGGACGGCTGCAGGATCTGGTATGACGAGGGAATCATACCTGGCGACGAATGGCAGGAAACAATCGCAGACCGGCTGGCGGCCTGTGATGTTTTTGTTGCCTTTATCACAGAGAAGAGCCTGTCCTCACACAACTGCAGAAGAGAGATCAACTTCGCGGTCCAGAGGGGCAAGAAAATCGTGTCGCTCTTTTTGGACGATGTGGTGCTTTCACCGGGCATGGAAATGATTCTCTCGAGCATTCAGGGCATCTATCGTTCTTCCTTTGTGACAACGGAGATGTTCCTGCTCAAACTGTATGAAAACGAAGCAATCGCACAATGCCGGGGCGAACGCAGGCCTGATCTGCCGGTTAATCTCTACAGCCCGCCGGGCATCGACGATGATAAAACGATGACGCTGACGGTTGGAATCACGCAGGGTGATTTAGGCCCAAAGAAGAGCTTCCTTTACATACTGAGCAGCGGCAAGCGAATCGACCTGGAGAAAAACGTGCTTTCGATCGGACGCAACAGGGAGAACGCGGACTACGCCATCGAAGGCGACAGGACGATCAGCAGGCGTCACGCGACCATAAAGAGAATATACAACAAGTACACGGTGGTAGATAATGACTCTCTGAACCATACGCTGCTCAACGGCAAGGTTCTGGAACCGTGGACGGAAAATGAGATCAGCGACGGCGATACGATTTGCCTGGGGAAGGAAATGCTCCTGTTCTTCAAGGAGTACGATGAAGCCGGAGCATACAGAATGCCGGAGCATGTACTGGAAGCTGAGGATGGGATTATCCGTATCGGCAATGATCCTGTCTCAAGCGTGAGCGGCATGACGATAATGAACTCAGGAAGGGGTTTTTATCTAATCAACACCTCGACGGATGAGAAACTCTTCTGCAATGGAGTGCAGTTATTCTACGGAGAGAAGAGAAGACTTCAGAGCGAAGATGAAATCATGATAGGGGCAAGGAAGTTTACCTGGAGGATCGTACTATGAACCCTACTTTGATTATCATTGACAGCATGGGATGCATCATCCGTGAGGATCTTAACAGATTTCACAAGGACGTCATTACATTCGGGCGAAAGGAACAGCGCAACGACATTGTCGTAAGCGACGGATTCATCTCCGGAAACCATGGCGTTTTTATACGGCAGAACGGCCGGTTCTACTATAGGGACACAGGCAGTCTCAACGGCAGCCACGTGATTTCAGGTCCGGAGGAAAAGAACCTCAAGGATACCGCGGAAGTGATTGAACTGAGGAACAATTCCATCATAAGAATCGGAAGCAGAAATAATCCGGGCAGGATGGTCCTTATTCTCTTCACGTTCATGGGCGGCCATATCGTGATGGAGAGAGAAGAGCTCCGGAAAGATCAGACGCTGATCGGACGGAGCGGCAGCAACGATATCGTGCTCCGCCATCCGAGCGTATCCAGAATCCACGCGATAATATTAAGACAGAACAATCAATATGTTATCCGTGACAACAAGAGCGTTAACGGAATCATAGTCAACGGCGCTCCTGTGAATCGCGAAAGGCTGCTCAACGACAAGGATGTCATCGAGATATCGGGCTTCCAGCTGATCTTTTCCGGAAACTGCATTTACTACAGAAAAGCCGTAAACGGAATCAGCATAAGCACACAGAATGTCACCAAATGGGTCGGCAAAGGAAATGAGAGAAAATGCATCTTAAGTGATGTAAACATAGAGATAAACAACAATGAATTCGTAGCGATCATCGGAGGAAGCGGAGCGGGCAAGACGACGCTGATGAGCTCCCTCAATGGGTTTGACAGAAACTATTTCGGGGAAGTGTTCTTCAATAGCACGCCGCTCAAGGAGAACTTCCAGCAGCTTAAAGGCGTCATCGGCTATGTTCCGCAGCAGGACATCATATATGAGAATCTGACGCTCAAGAGCATGCTGATGTACACCGCCAAGCTGAGAATGCCGGGGGATCTGGACGATGGGGAACTTGAGGCCAGGATCGCGGAAGTTCTTCAGACACTTGATCTGCAGCAGCATCAGAACACGATGATCAGGAAGCTTTCGGGCGGACAGAAAAAGAGAGCCAGCATAGCGGTGGAACTGCTGGCTGACCCGAAGGTGTTCTTCCTGGATGAGCCGACTTCAGGACTCGACCCGGGAACAGAAAAGAACCTGATGCAGTCCCTCAGAAAACTCTGTAAGGAGCAGGAACGGACCATCGTGATGGTAACCCATACAACGCAGAGCCTGGACCTCTGCGACAAGGTGATCTTCATGGGCCAGGGCGGAAGGGTGTGTTTCATGGGCAATGTCGATGAGGCCCGCGCGTTCTTCCGTACGGACGACCTGACGGAGATATACAATATGATGGCCCGCAATACAGGCTACTGGGCCAACAGATACGCGCAGACTTTGAAGGGGAATGCCGGGGGAAGAGGCAAAGGCTCGACAGAGCAGTTCAGAAGGCCTCGCGTTCCGGCGTTAAAACAGTTCTCAACCATAACAGCCAGGTATGTGGAGCTGCTTATAAATGACAAGCGGAAAACGCTGATCCTGCTTTTGGAACCTATATTGATCGGATTGCTGCTGTATATCGTGGCGGAGAACACGGTGTTCGATCTGTACGGCGCGACGAAATCCATAATGTTCGTCCTCAGCTGCGCCGCGATCTGGATAGGACTGTTCAATTCGATTCAGGAAATCTGCAAAGAGCGAAGCATTCTGCAGCGGGAGTACATGGCGAATCTGAGGCTGCCTGTGTACATATTGTCTAAAGTAATAGTCCAGGCGGTTCTGGGGCTGATTCAGGCAATCCTGATGACGGTGACATTTCTGGGCCTGCTGGATCTGTTCAAGGACGAAGGCAACGTGGAAGTTGAGGCGAAGGACATACTGCTCCCGGGCGGCCTGTACGTGGAAATCATTGTCGCGGTGTGGATCACCATCATAGCGTCAATGGCCCTTGGTCTTCTTATTTCATCTATCGTAAGGACCGGGGACAAGGCCATGACCATGGCGCCGTTCATCCTGATCGTGCAGCTCCTCTTCTCGGGGATTCTGTTCAAGCTCAAAGGCGTAGGAACGGTCATTTCATATTTCACAATCAGCAGATGGTCAGTTGATTCGCTGGGGAGACTTGTGAATCTCCGCGAGCTGGATTACACGGAAAATACGGCAGACGTCCCGGACGATGTTGATGAGGGAATGTTCGACTGGGATCCGAACTGGATCCTTGGCGAGTGGGGCATCCTGATCGGCATGGCGCTGATCACCATAATCCTGAGCGTAGTTATTCTGAGAAATGTCGCGAAAGACGGCAGATAAGGAACGGATATCATGACAATGAACAATAAAGACAGATGGGTAGAACTGAATCAGATCAGCATTCCTCCGAGAGGAAACGGCGGGTTTGAATCAGATATACTGGAACGTGAAATCTGGGCAGTATCAAGATCCCCGGAAGTGACGGAACTGCAGGAAACAGAACTGCTGCAGACAGATCCAGAGCAGACAGAACTGCAGAAGGATGAGCCGCTTGGAGCTTATCTTCTGAGGATGAGAACGGATGAGAAGATTCCGCTGGGCGATGACAGCCTCACCATCGGAAGCGGCACGGGCGCGGATTATATAATTGAGGACAACGATAACATCGAAAGGGTGCACGCCCAGATAAGTCCGATCAACGGAATGTATTACATAACTGACATGGGCACGAACGCCGGAACATTCATCGACGGAGTGCCGCTTACGTCAACAAAGAAGCTGGAAGGAAACATAGTCATCCGACTGGCGGATGAGGATTTTATATTTAAGAGCCGCTAATAGTCATATACGGGGTATGAAGCAGTCATGGATAATGAAATACTGAAAACATACGAAATACTTGAAAAAATCGGAGAAGGCAGCGGCGGAACGGTATACAAGGCATACCACAAGCGCATGGGCACCATGGTCGTGCTGAAGCGGATCATCAATCCGAAGGGCTCAATCGAAGACAACATGCGCGAGGTCAACATTCTGAAGAACCTCAATCATTCCTACCTGCCGCATGTGCTGGACTTCCTGGAAACGGACTCCGGCATCTTCACTGTGATGAGCTACGTCCCGGGAAGCTCCTTTCAGGAACTTCTGAAGCAGGGCAGAACCTTCAGCAAGGAGGACCTGTTGAAGTGGGCGATGCAGATGTGCAGCGCGCTGCACTATCTCCACACGCAGCCCAAGCCGATCATTCATGGTGACATCAAGCCGTCAAATATCATGCTGACGCCTCAGGATGACATATGCCTGATCGACTTCAACATATCCACATTTCTGGATGAGCGCACGGTGTTCGGGTGTACCAGAGGGTACACTTCGCCTGAGCAGTTCTGGGCGGTGTCCAGCAGACGCAGGAACCAGTCGACATCTTATGTGCTTGATCAGAAGACGGACATCTACAGCGTGGGCGCCACATTGTATCACATGGCGACAGGAAATGTGCGAGCGGATTATGAGCATGAGATCGACATCAGACTGCTTACGCAGAAAATCGGACCTGATTTCGCAGCGGTGATCCGAAAGGCGACGGCACTTGATCCTAAGATGAGATATCAGAGCGCCTATGAGATGTACCAGGCGCTGCAGGCGATTCCTGAAGCAGGAAGGCAGACATTCAGGAAGAAGAATACCAGGCGGGCAAACATGGCGGTGATCATCGCCGGAGTCGTGCTCGCGGCAGCCATACTAACCGGCGGTGTAATCGCGTTCAAGCATCATCAGACAAATGTGTACGCTGATCTGACGCAGCACCAGAAGGAGTGCATAGTCTCTGGTGACTATGCCGGCGAAGCGGAATACTACGAGCAGGCAAAAGACAAAAAGCCGAAGGAAGCGGAGAGCTACTACTGGCACGCCTGGGGATATTATTCATGCGGAGATTACGCCGGCTGCATAAATGAAATCGACAACCACATCGATGAGGTAAAGGAATCCTCCGGCGGTGACTTCAAAGAGAAGAAGGATCTGTACATGCTGAAGGCCTCGGCTTATCTGTCCAGCAACGCGGACGAGGAGGCAGTTGATGCCTTTGCAAAAGCGGAAGGCTTCTACGAGCTGACACCTGACGAAAACCGTCAGTACGCGACAGCCCTGGCGAGGACCGGCAGAAACTCGGAAGCTCTTGAAAAGCTCGACAAAGCTGAAGCAGCTGACGGGCAGACGAACAATCCGCAGTCCGAGAATACACGCGGGGAAATCGCAAGAGAGCAGGGAGACCGCGGAGGGGCGGAGACGCACTTTGAGAACTGCATCAGCCAGCTTAAATCGATGGCGAGCAGAGACGAGTCGCAGGAAAGTCTGCTCATCAACGCGTACGCTTCTGAAGCGGACATGTTTTACGCCGCGGGCGATAAGGGCAAAGCGATGGATCTGATGCGTGACGCGAACAGAAGTCTAGGAGTCAGCGGACGGATGATAGCAAACAGGAAGCTGGCGGCCTGGTCGATAAACGCGAGCAATTACAGCGAGGCAATCAGATGCTACAACACAATCATTGATCTGGGGCATCCGACGGAGGAAGACCTGCGGAATCTTGGACAATGCTACGTGGCGCTGGGTGATTCCAATAAAGTCCGGAGCATTGCTAACGACAGAAAAGCCAGATTTATGAACGGAACAGAGGATTTCTATTACTTCCGGCTCATGGCCCTCGCGGAGGAGCTGGATCTTAACAGAACGAACGACGCAAGCAAGTTCTACGATTACTATTACAAAGCCCAGGGGGCTAACCGTTCGGACACGCAGGCGGCGTTCAACGACCTGACTAATGAATACAATAACGTGAGAAGCAAAGGATATTGACATGGACAAAATCAATTACAAAAACTACAGATATGTGATGATCGCGCTGCTGCTCTGCTCGATTATCACGGCGTTCATGAGCTTCATGACCGTAGGGGGAGTCGGCGTCAGCATATTCAAGCTACTGAGAATCAGCAATCTGGACTTCCTGGACATGGACAGCCAGTACACACTGCACAGGTTTGCCATCGCGGGAATCCTGTTCATGATCATGCCGGTGATAGAGTCGATCGTCCTTCTGATATCGGACAGGATCTACACGCTGATCTTCGGCTGCGCGTCGGTTGTGCTGAACGTGCTGATGGGAGCGATCCTGCTGCACAAATTTCTCAAGACGATTGGCCAGTTCTGGATGATGTCATATCTGGCTGAGATCAAAATCGCGCCAATCATCATATGGGTGCTGATTTACATTTTGGCGGCCGCGGCGACAGCGGTAATGCTCTGGTGGTATTTCAGACAGGATGTCAAACAGAACATATATAAGGAGAGCGAGGGCGTCATTATCGACGGTCTGTTCAAGCGGAACAGGCAAAAGCAACAGCAGCCGGAGTTCAACGGAGCATTCGTGTGCGACGCCGGTCTGTACAGAGGGAAGGCTTTTGCTCTGCTCCCGGATGAGACCGTATCGTTCGGAAGCTCAAACGCAAATGATATCTTCATCGCGGGAGCGAACGACGAAGGGACTTACTGTACGGCCTGCTTCGACGCGGTAAGAGGCGAGTACCAGATCACGCCGCGGCTGTCGTCAGGGGTATTTCTTGAGAGCGGACAGCCGCTGGGCAAGGACAGAGTGTACTGTCTGCCTCGCGGACATAAGATAATCATTGCCAACATGGGCAACATATTCGAACTGGCATAGGACAGAAAGCGTTTGAGATACAGGAGGAAAGACTGATGGGAGAAACAGAATACATAATGGATACAAAAGAGACAGAGCTGGACTCGTTATATCGTGAGCTGGGCAAGGCCTACTATGAAGGGGCTTTTGAAGATCCGCTTCCGCAGCTTTTGCCGCTTTTCGATAAGATCTCCGCGGCACTCGAAAAGTATCAGCAGATTGAGCCTGCGCCTGAACCTGAGATTCCGGCAGCAGCGCCGGTCTGCCCGGTGTGCGGAACGCCAATCGAGGAGGGCATGAGATTCTGCGCGGTTTGCGGAGCAAATCTTGAGGACGTGACAGAGGTGCAGGAACCTGCCGTGCCGGCTGAGAAGAGGTGCCCTGTCTGCGGATGTGTTGTCAGCGATGACGCGAGATTCTGCGAAGAGTGCGGCACTAAACTGTAGTGAGGAGAAGAGAAGATGTTTTGTACTAACTGCGGAAAACAGATAAATGATGACGCGACATACTGCGTATGGTGCGGCACGCCTGTTGAGTCCGTTGAGCCTGTTGAATCCTTTGCGCCTGTAAGGCCTGCTGCGTCAGGGTCCGCGCCTTCAGGAAACAGCAGACGCACGCTGATCATTGTCATAGCAGCCGTTGTCGGCGCGATGGTGATTGCGGCCATCCTGATATGGGCATTCCTCGGCAGGTACAGCAATGAGGGAACCGAACCAGGAGCAGTTGTCGGCAGCGAGGAATACTACGGCGACGGAGCAACTGATGTAATCGGCGGCGATGGAGATATCGAAAGCACGGAGAATATCTATCAGGGCGACTATCTTCCGGAGAGCAGCGACAGGTATTTAAGCGCCGGTGATGTCGAGGGTTTTTCCAGAAATGACTTGAACTACGCCATCAATGAATTGTATGCGCGTCACGGCGCGACTTTTACGGATGATGATGTAATCGCGTATTTCAACGGGAAAGACTGGTACTCTCCAAGACAAAGCAAAGAGGCCGCGCGAAGCGAATTTACAGAGATCGAAGAGAAGAATTTCATGTTTCTGTGTGACTACAGAGACAGCAAATATCCGAACTGATTCTGATGGCAAAGAAATATAAAGTAGCGGTTCCCGCAGCCGCGGCAGCTGTCCTTGCTTTGTTTTTTCTGCTCATCTGGAGCATTGGAAACACGGGCACGGACGCCGAGAAAGAAACAAAGAAAAACGTCAGCGGGCAGAATGGCAAAAGCCAATACCGTGTCTGCATTGAAACCGGCCACGGGATCGATGCCTCAGGCAAATGGGATACGGGATGCACATGGCAGGGGGATGAGGAAGCGAAGCTCATGATACCTATCACCCAGGCGATGACGGATTATCTGAGAGACCAGGGCGTCTATGTATATACTGATGCCTATTCGGGCAATGACAGAAATCTGGACGTGACGCTGGACTATCTCGATACACATGATGTTGATGCCTTTGTAAATGTACACTGCGATTATGAAGGCTCCGAAGCCGGCACAATGCCTTTATACTGCACAGAAGAGCAGAAAGAGCTTGCGCGGTATCTGAATGAAGGCGTGCATGAGGCCGTGGAGATATCCGACAGAGGTCTGCAGAAACGGACGGATTTGGAAACTCTTTGCAATGAGAAGGTGCATTGCGTGTCCTGTCTCTTTGAGACCGGCAGCATCAGTTCAGATCATGAGGTGCTGACAAAGGAGAGCAGGGCATACGGAGAAGGACTTGCAAAAGGTCTGTTGAACTATCTGAGGGAAAGAGGAAATGATGAACAGAAACAGCATACGGAGGATTCCGGAGAGTAAGAAAATAATGGCCGCGATAATCGCGTGCGTCATAGTGATCGCGGCGGTTCTTGGCGTAGTTCTGTTTACGACGAGTGAAGCTTCCGCGTACAGCCAGAAGCTGAAGCTCGCGGAGCAGTACGTAACAGAGGGCGATCTTGAAGCGGCTGAGATCCAGTATAAAGAGCTGATCAATCTGTATCCTAAACGCGAGCAGGCATACATAGATCTGGCGGAAAAAGTATATGTCAGACAGAACAGATATGAAGAAGCCTTTGAAATCCTGCAGAAAGGCCGTGAGAACACGGGAAAGGTCAACGTCTTTGATGATACCATCCAGCGGATAACCCAGGAGCAGAAAGACAGCGCTGCATGGAAAAACGCGTACTATGAGATTCTGCGGCAATACGCTGACGGCATCTACGCATACGAAAACTGGTCGGCAGAGTATCATGATGCCCGGGAGGGAACAGCTCTCTGCGATCTCAATGAGGACGGCGTCGATGAGCTGCTGTTCTTCACGATGGCTGATGAGACTTTGGAAACATTACATATATTCACGTATCTGGGCGGAGCAGCAAAAGAAATCACCTATAGCTGGGACGGCAGCGCCGGTGACATGTATGAATATGACACGGGAGAGAGATTTGAAGCGGTCCAGGTTGCCGGCGGTACGGATTACGTCATCTACAAAGAAAATGGAAGAAAGGGATTCACGGCGTATTCGAACATTTCCGATGAATCGATGGATTGCGAAACGAACCGCTATGAGATGGACGCTGCCTGCAGCACCAGCCGTACGGATTTGGTCGGAATGTGGTTCCTTCTGTATGATGTAGATGGAGACGGAAACTACGGACCGGATCATGCAACATATTACAAAGATCATAAGAAGACTTCTCGTGATGAATACTACGGGATAATGGATGCTTCGACAGAAAACGTTCAAACTGTGATCTTCAGATTCAGCGCACAGGAATGGTTCAGTGAGGAAAATGATTTCGATTTCGAGCATCCAGACCATCCTTCCCTTTGGGAAAACACAAGTGACAAGGCGGTCAGCATATATTATGAAGATATGCTGGAGCGGCTGGCTGTTGAGCCGGTTGAAGCGCCGCCCGCCCCTGACGGCGGAATGTCAGACGACGGCAAAAACATGGAAGCCCTGCTGAAGGCTTATGGCAGTGGAGATTATGATACAGCATTTGAAATCAACGAAAAACTTCCGAAATATGTGACGGAGATGAGCGTTTCGGAGGATGAGGCTGAGGCGTATGATGCGCTCTACGAAGATATGATCGATAAGGAAATGGCCGATGAGTTCACCCTTCACTACATAACGGATGTCGACAATGACGGAAATGCCGAGTATCTTCTGCAGGTCGGAACCTGTGAAGCGGACTACAGGCTGCGCGTGTATCAGTACAGGGACGGGAAAGTACAGGAGGTCGGTGAAGAGGGATTCGGACACAGCTGGGTTTGCCAGTACCCTGATCATAACGGAATTGTTATTGTCTCGCAGCATATGGGAGCGGAAAATCTCTTTGTCGTGTCGATTGAAAACGGTAAGCTGAAAAGAACAGCAGTCGGGGAACGAGGAGGAGACGACTATATTGAACTTGGATGTGCGCTTGATTTCTACGAGTATTAAAAGGTAATACGTAATATAGGCAGCGCGTTGGACTTTGATCCGATGCGCTGTTTATTTTAAATAAAAAAATTTTAAAAACCTGTAACACACTTCCCGCTGATGTTTATAAGAAGACAAAGAGGGGACAACAAGATAAAAGAAAGAGGCAAGGACATGAAAAAGAAGATATTAGTAACAATCGCAATGATAGTCGGATGCGGCATGGGAATTCTGTCAATGACAGGATGCGGAATTCCGGGAGTAAGCGCGGCAGAGACAGACAACACAATGGATACTGTAGCAGTGCAGGCAACGGAGCCGGCACAGCCTTACACACAGGACACGCCGGACACAATCGTCAACGAAGCACCGAAAACGACTGTGTATGAAGCTCCAAGAAAGACATTTAACGACAACTCAAAGACAACGATCAAAGAAGGATCAAAAACAACTGTAAACGAATCCCACAGCACAACAGTGAACGAAGCGCCAAGAACTAACGTAACTGTATCACCGGAAACAACAGTTAATGAACCTCCGACAGTCACGGCGAGCGGAGATACCGAAACAGTTGAAAACGAAGCAACACAGACCGAACCGGTTACTGAAGAGACCGGAATGACGTCAGAGGAAGCGGTCAACACAATCATGGGCGTATGGCTTCCTGAGAGTATCGATGAAGGCAGCGAAGCGTGCCATTTCGGATATCTGGGTGACGAAGGCATATCATCAACCGGCGACATGTTCGGAGTAGTCACATTCCCGGTCGTTCAGGAAGAATGCGGAAGCTGCGGCGGAGCAAGCGCCATGAGCACATCTCTTGACGGAACAACGCTGACATGCTCCCCGATCGAGGACGCATATCCTTCGGGAGCAACAGTTGGGGAACTGCAGATCGATATCAGCCAGATAGATAGTGATAAAATAGTAATCAACGGAGTACAGTACGTAAGATACTCACATGATCCAAGCGTAAGAGATTATCAGGAGTAGATCACGTCAGCGGATGACATCAGCAGATCACAGAAGATAGAAGAAATGAAGCTGAAGACAAAGAAACGGATCAAAAATGGAATGGCAGTGCTATTGATGCTGATTGCGGCAATAGCACTTGCCGCGTGCGGAACCGGTTCATCGGACGAGGATATGGAATTCGATGAACCGATGGATGTAGATAGCTACGAAGAAGAAGTGTATGACGACGAAGACTACGAAGACGGAGAATTCGGCCCGGACGATGAAGTCGTCATGGTGGATGAAAAACTCGACGAGCTGGTCAAGATCAGGAAGGACGGGAAGTACGGCGCCCTGGACGCATCGGGCCGGCAGGTATTCCCTTATGAATACGAAGACATACGCTGGGTCGCGACGGACAGATACGTGGTTTCAAAATCCGAAGGAGAGGAATCCCGGACTGCGCTGGTCAGTGCAAAGAATGAAGAAATCGTTCCTTTCGGAAAGTACGACTTCGTAGAAGGCACAGAATCCCATATCGTCGCCACCGACCGCGAAACAGGCTTACAGGGATATTATTCCGCAGAGGACAACATGTGGACGATCGAGCCGAAGTACAAAGAGGCATCGGGTTTCCAAGGACCTCTCACCGCAGTCAAGGACCAGAATGACAGATGGGGATTCATCAACGAGAAAGGAGAATACGTCATCCAGCCGAAGTATAAGGACGTGGACCAGAACAGTTATTACGGTTTTTCCTTTGGTGGGGAGGCTGTGAAGGTCGTAACGGAAGACGACCGGACCGCGTTTGTCCTGAAGACGGGAAAGGAAATCTATCCGCCGAAAGTGAAAAAAGGGTATAGGGTCACGGACTACCAGGAAGGATTGTTCGTTGTTGAGCACGGAGGGTCTGACGACGGGCTGCCTGAACCAAACATGGGCGTGGCAAACAAAAAAGGCAAGATCATCATTCCCGCTAGGTATTATCCGGACGAACTGATCATCGACGAAGACAAGATCGCCGTTATGGATCACAAACAGGATCCGTCGGTCGGCGTCGTGAATGAGTGGACTACGTATGATCACAAAGGCAAGAAGACAGGCACCTATTCGGAGGACGAATTTAATAATATGGAATGGTTGGATTTCGAAGATGAAGACGTAGACGAAGAGGAATATGAGGAAGCCGAATGGCCGGAACTTCCGGAGGGAGACTATGGAGAAGTCGAGATGTACTTCGAAAACGGCCTGTTCCTCGTGGAGGATCCGGACTCAGGAGACTACGGATTCGTCAATGAGAAGGGCGAGAAAGTAACGGAATTCAAATATAAAATAGAACATGATTATTGCTGAGTCAGGATCTAATCTCCTTTGACCAGATCCTGAAGCACTTTGTTGGCGACATTGCCGCCCACTTCAGAACCGTAACCGCTGTTCTCAACAACAACGACGAAAGCGTAAGGATTGTTTTCGTCGTTAAGGAATCCGACGAACCAGGCGTTAGGACGATCCTGTCCTTCGACCTCAGCTGTTCCGGACTTGGCGCATAACTCAAGGCCAGGGAAGGCGCTGTTGCCGCCGTAGTGGCTCTCAACGTTGTTGCGCATCATGTCAGTCAGCGAGAGAGCAGTATCTTCGTCGATCATGTCCTCTGTTTTAAGAGCTGTCGCGGCCTCATCGATCTTCTCAGAGACGATGTTGGAAGGCTTGACTATCGAAGGCATTACGGCTGTTCCGCCGTTGGCGATTCCTCCCATGTAGACCATCATGGAACACGGGTTGACCATGTCGTGCCACTGACCGATTCCGGTCCACGCCAGATTGACGCCGCCTTCCGGATAATCGAAGGTGCCTGCCTTTGTCTGAATACCGTCGATATCGTAGCTCTTGTCAAGCCCAACCTTGCCTACATACTTTTCAAGAGTTTCAGATCCGACTTTTTCAGAAAGCTTTGCGAAGTAGCAGTTACATGATACTTCCAGAGCTTTCTTTAGATTGACGTCTCCGTGAACCGCCAGGTCCGTTACTTCGTCACCGTGGCCGTAGTCCAGGCTGCCTGTACAGTCGACTTCATAGCTGTACGCGTCGTCCTGCGTTTCGATGGATGCGGCCGCTGTAACAAGCTTGAATGTGGAGCCCGGTGCGAAAGAGGCTGATATGAAGCGGTTGATGTATGACCCTTCCGGAACAGGATCAGGCGGATCCTCCGGATCGTAAGTAGGGGAGCTGACCATGCATACAATCTCACCTGTCTTGTAATTGTAGACTCCTACGGTGCCCTTGCGGCCCGAGAGGGCGCGGTATGCAGTCGCGCAGACATTGGCGTCGAGAGTCAGTGAGACGTCTTCGCCGTCATTGTTGAGTGAGTATATGCCGTTGATGAAATCAAAACCTATGAGCCTGTCGAGGAACACCCTGTTGGCTCCGGTCGATATATTGTTATCCTTGTCTCCGGTAATGTGCATGCACGCAGAGCGTATGTCGGAATCATCATTGTAGACCATTCCGTCAGATGTATTGCGCATCAGAAGATTGCCATGGGTATCATAGAGCGCACCCTTGGCAAGATCGCCGTCGGCGTATACGTCGCGGTTGCCTTCGTAGACAGCCCATTCGCCTCCGTCATGCCAGTCTTCATAAATAAAGTAGCAAAGGCCGCCCAGCAGAATCAGTCCGAACAGGACGCAGAGGAGGGCTCTTCGTTCGACTTTTTTCATCGTTTGCCTCCTTTCCTGTTATCTGTGAATATGCCGTCTTCTCCAAATATGTCATCGAGGGTCAGAGGACCTTCTTCGTCGTTTTTAGGTTTCGCGGATTTCGCCGGAGGATCGAATTTGCCGAAGAAATCCTCATCGCTCACTTCAGTGTAGCGTACTGCCTTCGGATGCGCAGGCTCTTCCCGGCGGACGCCAGGAGTAGCGGCAGGCGCCTGCGGCTTGCGCGAGAACGCCGGACGCTCAGGTTCAGCCCTGCGTTCAGGAGCCGGCTTTGAGACTCTTGTCGGTTCAGGTACCGGTTCGGCTGCTTTTGCCTGTTTCGCTTCGGCCTTTGCCTGCTTAGCCTCAGCTTTACGCATCTGTTTGGCTTCGGCTTTCGCCTGTGCCTTAAACTCCTTTTTAGCAGGCTTTCTGTACTCTTCGCCCAGAAGCTCGTAGAGGTCTTCCGGATCGTATATGTCCACAGCGGATACGGATTCCACGGAAGCCCTTACCTTTTCAGGATCCTTTTCGTGTACGCGCACCGCGAGGCTTGCGTTCTGACGCGTGTCGGCCGCCTTGAGGAATGACAGCATGCCCCACGATACGATCATGCTTGTTCCGCCGGAGGATACGAATGGGAACGTAACACCTGTGAGCGGCAGCAGATCCACTGATCCGAAGACGTTCAGTATCGTCTGGAACATGAACATGGATGTAGCCGCGCAGGCTGCAATGCAGTAGTATGTGGAACGGCCCGCGATAATTGACCTATACGCGAAGACGCTCAGGGTTATTATGCAGAGAACCGCCAGAACCGCTATGACGAGACCCCATTCTTCGGCGAGCATTCCGAAGACAAGGTCGGTGCTTGCGGCTGCTACATCGCTCAGGTTTCCTTCGCCGGCGCCCAGTCCCGGTATGCCGCCGCTGGCGATGGACGTCATTGTCTGAACCTGCTGGAAACCGGCGTCAGTAGGATCGTCCCACACGTGTCCCCATATTGAGAACCTGTCCGCCACATAGGGTTTGAACCTCAGAACCATCAGTCCCATGAGACCGGCGGCTCCGAGAACAAGAAACATCTTGGTAAAATCACCGCTTCGGAGGAATGATATTACCAGGAATGTAGCGAAGAAAATGATGGCGGTGCCGAAGTCTCCCATGATGGCAAGGCATATCAGGCAAAAGGCGCTGAAGCCCATGAATATCAGGAGGTTTCTCCGCTGCTGAAGTTCATTCAGCGAAGCGGCACCGACAAATATGAATACTATCTTTACTATCTCTGAAGGCTGGAATGTAAATCCGCCGATGCTTATCCAGTTCTGCGAACCAAATGCCACTGTACCGAACGCCAGATTGATTATGAGCAACAGGACACTGAGCCCCAGGAATATAGGAATCAGTCTCTTGGCTTTGTTCAGGTCACGCAGGAGCCAGCACATGGCAAAGAAGAGCATTACTCCCAGAAGCACGCATATCGCCTGCTTGAGGACGGCGTAAGGATACGCCGACGCGGTGAGCGACAGGCTCAGAGTCGACAGGAAGAAAGCGATAATCTCCACTTCAAAACCTGTCCGCTTGAGCATCCGGAGCGCTATGACATATGCCCACATTACAACGCAGATGAGTATGAAGGCGGCCGTGAGCTGGCCGGGATACTCATTACCGAGCGAAATGTGGAACTGAATTACGGTAAGAAGCTGGAATACGGTGATTGCCAACAGTGAAAGCCAAGGCGAAGTCCGCTTGGTGTGGCGTTTTCTCTTCTCGATGTTCTCAAGACGCTCACGAGCGCTGAGAGGATAAAGCTGGAAGTCGCCGCCGCCTACAGTCAGCGTGTCGCCCGCGCGAAGAACGGCAGGCTCGGTGACCTTGCGGCCGTTTATGTATGAACCATTTTTGGAGTTCAGATCATTGTATTCCCAGACGCCTTCGGAGTCGCGTATCAGTGTTCCGTGGCTTCTGGAGACGCCGCTCAGATTCAGGATGATATCGCATCCGCGGGCGCGTCCCATAAGGTTTTCCCAGTGTGTCAAAGGCACGGTGCTGGCGTCAGGACACTTGAGATAAGCCCATATTTCAGACGGGTTGCGCATTCTGAGCAAGGCAAAAATCTGGTGCAGCAGAATGAGTACTGCCAGCCCCATGCACACCCACCTTACTCCTGTTGTGAAGTACAGTGTTATGTATTCAATTAATCCTTCTTGCCCATTTCCCATTTTAATTGTTTTTCAGTCAGTCCCTGTTGCCTTTGCTTATATATGCTGCAGAGTGATCGCCACGATAGGAATCGTAATGAGACAGAGTATCGTCGTAAGCATTACGCCCTTTGTCGCGAATTCAACGTCTGCGTGGTATCTTTCGCTGAGTATGACGGAAAGCATTGCGCACGGCATTGCCGCTTCCATGATGATGACTGTTCCGAACAGAGTTCCTCCGCCGATTATCAGCTTAACCAGAATCAGCGCTATTGCCGGCGCTACGAGAAGCTTGAGCAGGCAGACCAGATAGGACGGCTTGCTCGTGAACATGTCCTTGAAGCTGATGCGTGCCAGGTGCGCGCCGACGACCATCATCGCCAGTGGACTCGTCGCGTTGCCGATTGCCTCAACAGGTCCGCCGAGGATCGGAGGAAGTGTGAACCGGCATACGTAGAACAGAAGTCCGATGAGCACACCGATGAAGCACGGATTGATAAGTCCGCTGATGGTTTCCTTGAAACTCATCTTCTCT
>JAFRCM010000003.1 GCA_017404365.1 Bacillota bacterium | reverse complement strand
GGATGGCTGACAGTTTGATTGACGGATGCTGTGATCCAAAAAAGCCCTCGCCAGACCAACTGTATCCCTTATTATATAAAATAAGTGCAGCTGCAGAGATTGTTCTCTGTCAACTACACTTTTATGGTACTAAAAAAGCCCGCTGACTCAGCGGGCTTTCGCATGTCTCTTTGTTTCTTATTCACTGAGAACTTTCTCGATTCTGTCGAAGGCTTCTTTCAGCGTATCAACATTTACGGTGCAGGCAATTCTGACGTAACCTTCGCCGCACTCGCCGAAGGCGTTGCCAGGAAGCATCAGCACGTGAGCTTTCTGAAGGATAAAGTCCGCAGCCTCCACACTGCTCATGCCCATCTCCTTGATGTTGATGAACAGATAGAAGCTTCCCTTTGGCGGATATATGACGCTCATCTTCGGAATCGCATTGATTCTCTCCGCCGCGTAGAACATCCTCTTCCTGTATTCCTCGATCATCGGCGGCTGCACCTCGTCGCGGTGATGCAGGGCGAAGATGGCTGCCCTCTGTGAAATGGATGGAGCCGTGAACACAACGTTCTCGTTGATCTGCTGGACGATCTTGATGATGTAGTCCGGCGCGATTATGTTGCCGACTCTCCATCCGGTCATGGTGAAGTTCTTCGAGAAGGAATTGATTATGATCGTTCTCTCCCTCATTCCCGGAAGTGACGCAAAAGGCACGAACGGATTCTGATAGCTGAACGCGGTGTAGATATCATCGGATATTACAATCAGGTCGTACTTCTCCGCTATCTCCGCGATCTTCTCCATGGTCTCTACCGTCAGGCAGTTTCCCGTAGGATTACTTGGTGAGTTGATGACCAGTGCCTTAGTACGTTCTGTAATCAGGCTCTCCAGTCTCTCCACGTTGATCTGAAAATCCTCTTCCTCATAAGTCGGAAGTTCAATCGGGATTCCTCTCGCCAATTCCACCTGCTGCGGATAAGGCGTGAAGAACGGCGCCTGAAGTATGACCTCGTCTCCGTCGTCGATAATTGCCTCGAGCACAAGATACATTGCCAGACATCCTGACGCGGCGACGAATATCTCCTCGTCGACTATGTCCATGCTGTATTCCTCTTTATAGAAGTCGATGATCGCCTGACGCAGCTCGGGATCTCCCCGGAAGTCGGTGTACTTCGTGTGGCCTGCCTTTGCATCGGCAAAGGCAGCATCTATGATTCTGAAATCCGTGGTCAGGTCAGGATCTCCCAGGCTCAGATCGATGACATCGTCAAATGACTTTGCCATTACATCCGACTGGCCCATGGCTGTGCTCTGATCCTTCCAGTATCTCTTGGCTATGAATTTATGTTTCATTCTGGTCTCCTCCTATTTAACCGCTCCCGCTTTTTTCAGCTCTTCGATTTCTTCCGCCGTATAGCCCATGGAGGCGAGAATCTCATCCGTATCCTCGCCGAGCGGACCGGTCGGCTTGTATTCTCTTCTGCCGTAGTCGCTAAATGACAATGGCGGTGACGGCATCATGACTGTCGTATGATTCTCATCCGGAAACTCAACCGGCACCATGTATCCGTTCTCGATAGCCTGCGGGTCGCTGCTGACTTCATGCTGCTCGCGGAGAATCTCGCAGGCGCAGTTGTTGCTGCTAAGATAATCTCTCCACTCCTGGGCGGTCTTCGTCAGGAAGATTTCATTGCAAACCTCAATAATGTGCTTGATAGTATCCTTTTCCTGCATGACTGCTATGCTGGCGTAGTCAGGATCCGTGGCGTACTCCGGAATGCCGAACAGTCCATACCACTTCTCCCTGTCCATCTCGTACTCATTGCAGTAGACTCCGATCCAACGGCCGTCCTTGCAGAGATACGTCTGATTGAACGGGTCAGTCGGACGGAGCGGATCCGGGTTCATGTGCTTGTGATCGAACTGTGTCTGAACCACGCCGATCGCGTTGCACCAGATTCCGTTGGCAAAGAGCGAAATGTTGACCTTGGTGCCTTTGCCTGTCTTCTCTCTGCCGTAGAGCGCCATCAGTATGCCCGAAAGGAACGCGCTGCTGGTCGCCATGTCGCCGAAGGCGTATGTCGGCAGGAACGGGAACGAGCCCTTCGTCTGCCAGTCGCCCAGAGGACCTGACCGCATCCAGAAAGCGCTGATGTCGAAACCGGGATCGTTTGCGGAAGGTCCCTTATCTCCATAGCCCTTGAAGTGCGCGTATATCAGGGACGGGTTGGTCTCCTTGATTGTCTCGTAATCCAGCCCGTTGCGCACGAGAGATTTCTCGCGGACATTGGTGATGAAAACATCCGCGCCATTAATCAGATCGAGGAGGATCTTCTTTCCTTCGTCGGTCTTGTAATTCAGAGATATGAACTTCTTGTTGCTGTTGTGTATCGTAAACAGCGGATTCAGATCATCGTCGTACGGCGTGTACTCATGTACGCCGCCAACACGCATCACGTCGCCGTCCAGTCCTTCGACCTTGATGACCTCCGCGCCGTATGCGCAGAGCATGCGCGCAGTGGTCGGCCCCGCCACGACGGTGCTCATCTCTACAACTTTTACTCCCTCAAGAGGAAGAGTCTTTGTTTCCATCATGCCTCCTTAAATCTGCTTGATAGCCGCTTCCGCGCCCGCGTTAAACGCGGCCACGTTCTTCGGGTTGTTTTTGCCTTTCTTGTCGAAGTAGTGATTCATGCCGTCCCTGACGTGATCCACATCGTAGATGTCTGAAGCTCCGGCCAGCGCTCCCAGCATGATTATGTTGGTGCCGCGGTGATTGTTCAGCTCGTTTGCGATGTCCGTCGCAGGAACCTTGATGACCTTGATGTCATCGCGATACTTGCGGTCCGGGTTGACCAGGCTGCTGTTGACGAGCAGCACGCCGCCCGGCTTGAGTCTCTCTTCGAAGGTATCGATTGCCGATTCGCTCATGGTCAGAAGAATATCCGGTTCATAGCAGTACGGGCTCTGAAGGTCCTCGTCTCCGATTTTGACTTCGCAGTTGGCAGCGCCGCCTCTCATTTCAAATCCGTAGGACGGATACCACGAGACGTTCTTGCCGTCCTCCATGGCTATGTCCGCCAGGACCATGCCTGCTACGAGGACGCCCTGTCCTCCGATTCCTGAACAGATAATTTCAATCATTACTTGTCACCTCCCTTGTCGATGAATTCTCCAAGCGGGAGATACTTGCTCTGCGTGGTCTTGACGTACTCACAGGCGTCGATCTCTGAAAGCTTCCAGTTTGTCGGACACATGCTCAGTACATCGATGAGGCAGAAGCCTTCGCCGTTCATGTTCTTCTGCAGAGCTTTTTTGATCATCTTCTTAGTCTTCTCTGTATTAGCCGGAGTGTTCACCGCGCCGCGGGCAAGATACGCCATGTCAGTATTGGCGAGAATCTTTGTGATGTCCAGCATGCTGCCGTTCTTCTTCTCATCACGTCCGAACGGTGAGGTGGCCGTCTTCATGCCCGGCAGTGACGCCGGTGACATCTGTCCGCCGGTCATGCCGAACACGCTGTTGTTTATAACGATAGCCAGAATGTTATCATTTCTGATAGCGCTGTACAGCGTTGACTCTATGCCGATGCTGTAGGCGGATCCGTCTCCCGGACGGGCTATGACCAGACAATCCGGTCTGGCGTGCTTAAGTCCCGCCGCAGCCGCGATGGTTCTGCCGTGAGCGCTCATCACTGTGTTGTATTTCATTGCGAACTGACCGAACTGCCCGCAGGCAACGTCGTCGACGGTCAGTATCTTATTGCTGACGCCCAGTTCCTGGACCGCTTCTGTTATTACACGGCAGATGATCCCGTGTCCGCAGCCCGGACACCAGGAAGCCTGCTGGTTCATGTCTATGTCTTTTGGAATCGTGAAATTCATCTGCAGCACCTCCTTAATATCTGCCTAACATCTCTTTAACATACTCGACGATTTTGAACTCGTTCATGTTGTCCCAGTATTCCCCGTAGAACTCTACCGGAATCCTGTTGCCTGTCGCGAGAACGATATCGTCCTTCATCTGTCCGAGGATGTTCCTCTCCACATCCAGAATCGCCTTGACCTTGCCGCCGGCTTCCAGTTCGTCGAACGCCTTCTGCGGGAACGGCCACAGCGTAATCGGACGGAGCAGTCCAAGCTTTACGCCCTCTTTGCGTGCAATCGCTATGGCGGACTTGGCTACACGCGCGCTGGTTCCGTAAGCAACCATCACGATTTCCGCGTCTTCTGTCTGCACGCATTCCCAGCGCTGCTCCTCAGCTTCCATCTTTCCGTACTTTTCAAGACAGTACGCCGGATACTTGCGTCCGCCGTCTTCCCAATCCCAGTAACGGTTCCAGATGGCTCTCTGAGGTTCACCCTCTTCACGAGGCTTCAAAGCCCAGTCATAAGTGTCTACATCGTGCTCGATCATCGGCGGAAGTTCCACCGGTTCGATCATCTGCCCTATTGTAGCGTCCGTCGCGATGAGCACCGGATGACGGTACTTCTCTGCCAGATCGAACGCGCCGTAGGCCAGGTCCACGCTTTCCTGTACGCTCTCCGGCGCCAGCACGATGGTTCTGTAATCACCGTGTCCGCCGCCTCTGGTGAGCTGCCAGTAGTCGCCCTGCCCCATGAAGATGTCCCCCAGAGCATCTCCGATTCTCTGTACGTCGACGATAACTGCGGGCAGGTCGCTGCCGCACAGGTATGAGATACCTTCCTGTTTCAGGGAGAATCCCGGTCCCGCCGTAGTTGTCAGGGCGCGCATTCCGCCGGCCGCCGCTCCGAAAAGCATGTTGACTCCCGCAAGCTCCGACTCGGTCTGAACACAGTCTCCTCCTACTTCGTCCATTCTCCAGCAGAGGTACTCCAGTATCTCTGTCTGCGGTGTGATTGGATAGCCGCTGAAAAATCTGCATCCGGCGCGGAGACAGGATTCAGCCAGGGCTTCATTTCCCTTCATTAATACTTTTGCCATTATTCTGCCTCCTTAGTCCGTAATCTCTATGCAGTAATCCGGGCACATCTTATAACATGCGCCGCATCCAATGCATTCTTTTTCTTCATCGATCTGTACGATTTCAAAACCCTTCGCGCCCAGTTCCGTGGACGGAATCAGCACGCCTTTCGGGCATACGCTGGTGCACAGGAAACAGCCTTTGCACCTGCTGAAATCCACTTTAACTTTGCTCATACTTGCCTCCTGATTCTGATGTTATTCTGCTTTGGCCGCCTTGTCCTTAAGCAGATAAGCCTTTACGGATGGAATCATCGAACCGAATCCATATATAAGGCCCGCCACGAGACAGGACAGTCCTGTTCCTGTAGTTATATTGAATATCTCCATTTTCGCAACAGCGTTGATTGGATCGTATACCAGGAAATAGGCGATAGTTCCCGCAATCAGAGCGATGTATCCGAGAACATTAAATCCCTTAGTGTAATAGTACGCGTTTTTCTCTCCCTGCTCAAACATGTCTCTGATCGATATCTTCTGCTTTCTTACGAGGAAGTAGTCAACCAGGAATATGATTACCGTAGGGCCTCCGATGAAGCCGATAACGGAGAGGAATACGCTGTAGTAATTCATTACGACGCCTGTGAAGTTGAGGAACAATACCCAGATGGACCATGCGATGAGTATCCTGCGGTAAGTCCAGTTCGGCAGAATAACCTTGGTGCTGACCGAAAGACTGTACATCGCTACAGCCATGATTGAAATGTTGGAGCAGATCAGGCATACCATCGAAAGGATTGCCAGGCCGCCGCCCATCTCGCTGAACCAGATTGACGGGTCATTGGAATATACTCCAGCCATGTCGGATACTGCCAGTGCTCCGAAAGCTCCGACGCATGCGATAAGCGCATATACGACGCCAAACCCGGTCATGAATCCCCAGTAGCTTCCGCGTTCAGATTTGGCCAGCCTTGGAATTACGCCGACAACTGTATACCAGGCGCATACAAATGCCAGATTCCATTCTGTCGCTACCATGTAGTTCTCTCTGAAGTTGTCGCTGATCGGATAAACCGCTTCCATGTCCATCAGCTCACCCCATGAGTAGTTCTTGAACACGAAGGTAAGCAGTACGATGCAGGCGATTATAATTCCCGGAATTACAACGTATGATACTTTGGTGATAACGTTCGGTCCCATCAGGGCGATTATGAATCCTACAATAACGCTGGTCGCGCCGAGCCATGGCAGCCACGAATCATAGAGCACATTGCCGGTCGCAATTGTGTACAGCGCGCTGATGGATGTTCCGTGAATCTGCGCGAGTATTGCTTCCCAGCCCCATGTAGCGAAAATCGCCACGAACCAGATAATAACGATTCCTTTATACCCGAAACAGGCCCGTTGATATATCCAGGTGTCAATTCCCTCTCTTGTCGGAATGATTACGGCAAGAAGGTATATGATACTGAATAGCACGATTACGCCGATAGTATTTGTCAGCGCTGCCTTAAGCCCGATAACGGAAATTATCGCGCCGCCCTGTGTAAAGCACCAAGGCGCCATGGAATATACGATTGTAACTGCGGCGATCGCCCAGAAACCGTGGGTTCTCTCTTTGCTGCTTAACGGAATGATTCCAAATACAGCTTCCTGATTAGCATTAAGTTCATTATTATTCATCGATTCCACCTCCTTCCCGCTTTACACTATTCCTACTATTAAAATAACAACACATATGGCGGCTGTAACCACCATGCCGATATAGTCCCCTTTTGTCAATCTCGGAACATACTCATAGTCGGGAGATTCCATCTCCGCAATTCTGTCTTCAAGTTCTTCCTGCAGGATATCCTTGAAGGATTTCGTTTGTTCATTCTGCATCTTATTTCTCCTCTCAATGCAATAATAATTATGACTTCGACTATTCTTCGATTATAGGTCCGTACGTCGCAGGATTTCTGTCCTTAAGAAGCACGTAGTATCCTTCGCGAAGCTCCGGAAGTATATCCAGATCGACAGATGCCGAAATGATCTCCTCGCCATCTCCTGCCGCCGCCAGCGGTCTGCCCAGCGGGCCGGAAATCTTGCTTCTTCCGAAGAAGTACAGCTCCCTGTCCGTTCCAACATGATTGCAGGACGCCAGATACAGAACGTTATCGAAAGATCTCGACGTGTTGACAATCTCCCAATCACCCTCGTTAGGTTCCGTCTCCCATGCGGCAGGAACAGCAATAATTTCTGCCCCCTTGAGCGCCAGTATTCTCGCCGGTTCCGGATACGCCATGTCCCAGCAGATTATTATTCCGATCTTACCGATGGATGTGTCGAATACATTGTACTCTGTTCCTTTCTCAAAGTACTTCGTTTCCTCACCATCAACCAGATGGGTCTTTCTGTAGCGCCCGAGAGGCTCGCCCTGATCACTGATGAGAGCCGCTGTGTTGTAGACGACGGCTTTGCCTTCTTTTTCTGCCTTTTCTACAAATCCGAAGACAATATGAACACCGTGTTTTCTTGCCTGCTCACAGAATACCCCGATGGACTCTCCTTCCGGATACGGTTCCGCCAGCTCTTCATACATTTCGCTGCATTCATATCCTGTCACCGCCAGTTCCGGAAAAATAACCAGATCAGGATCATATTTTGAAACAGCCTCTTCCAGCATGGAAATCATTTTATCGATGTTTTCCTGCTTTTTCCCCAATGCAGGCTGCATCTGACAACATGCAATGGTCACTTGTTTTTTCCCCATATTATATAAGCCCTCCTTTTCATCGCTTCAGAACAACGACCGATTTGTCGTCTTATCTGTAAATTTAGTAATTCGCAATAATCATGCCAACCCTCAGGCCCTTTTATATCAAGCGCTTTTAACGGAAAACAGCGCGGTGTATTCATTATAGAATAAAATCGCGCTGTTCGCTCACTTATTTATTCGTATTTGAATTATGTTATTCTACTCTGAATAATTGTCTATGTGCTTTTTTAGTTTTCTGTATGCTGTCGGCTGACTGATTGAAAGCGCTTTCGCAACTTTCGTTGAACTTCCGTACTTTTTCCATGCTCTGACGAAGATTTCTCTCTCTGTTTCCTCCATGCGCTGATTGAGATCGATGACCTCGAAGAAATCATCCCCCGGTGAATCTGCCGCCTCAACCCGGGAGCTGAAATCTATTGTGCTGATGACATCGCTCTCCGTCATCATGGCCGTTCTTTCAACTACATTCGAAAGCTCTCTGACATTTCCCGGCCATGCGTAATTGAGAAGGCTCTGAAGCGCTTTCGCGTCAAACTCTTTATGTTTGCCGTACCGCTTGTTAAACGCTTCGAGGAAATGCTCGCACAACGGAATGATATCCTCTTTTCTCTCCTTCAGCGGAAGTACGTTGAGATTCAGTACGTTCAGTCTGTAGAACAGATCCTCTCTGAATTTTCCCTCCGCCACCGCCTTGGAAATGTCCTGGTTAGTAGCGGTAATCAGCCGGAAGTCGACTTTCTTCGGTTTTACACCGCCGACGCGCGTGACGGTCTTGTCCTGAATCACCGAAAGCAGCTTGGCCTGCAAAGGCAGCGACATCTCAGAAATCTCATCCAGGAATAATGTGCCTTTGTCCGCCAGCTCAATAAAGCCGGCCTTTCCCTTTTCCGATGCGCCGGTGAACGCGCCCTTCTCGTAGCCGAAGAGTTCGGACTCCATCAATGTCTCAGGTATTGCCGCGCAGTTCACTTCTATGAACGGACCGTCCCTTCTGTCGCTCAGTTTATGAATGTGCCGTGCGTACAAGGTCTTTCCAACGCCCGACGCTCCGGTCAGAATCACGCTGGCGTCATAGGCCGCGATGGTCCTCATGCGCGTGCAGGCATCCTTCGATGCTTTTGAGACACTTATGATCTTCTCTTCGGACTCTGCTCCGCGCAGCCGGTCCAGTTCCTCGCTGAACTGTTTGAGCTGACTCTGGAGCTCGAGTATTTCCGTAATATCCCTGGAATAGCTGAACACAAAAGCAATCTTTCCTTCATCGTCAAAGATCGGCGACGCCGTAACCAGGAAATCTCTGCCCTCATAATTCTTCTGCTGTATGCTGATTCTGCGCTTTTCCTTCAGAACGAGTGCTACGATGGACGGATTGATGAATCCTTCATCCTCCAGCTGAAACACTGTCTTGCCCAATGTCTCCTCTTTCTTCAGTCCATACATCTTCTCAAAGGTGGAGTTGATCGCAATCACCTTGCCGTCGCCGTCGCTGATCAGCAGGTCATTATGCGTCGCATCAAGAATCACATCGATATTATCGATGAGTTCTTTTGTCAGAATCGTGTCGCTTCCAATACTCTTTTTCATGGTTCTCAATATATTTCCAGCTATATCAATCACCACCTTTGTATAAATATTATGCTCATAGAATAATTATACAAAGGTGTGCATATCTTGTCAATCTTGTTTTCTTATTCGCTCTCCATGGCAAACGCCCTGATCGGCGCGCCGTCGGAGCCCTTTAGCTTAATCGGTGCGAAGCAAAAGCAGTAACGCCTGCCCGGCTCCAGCTGCAGCGTATTATTGAGGTTTTCCACAATGAGCACCTCGTTCCCCAGCAGCACCGGATGCGCGTCCCACTGTTCCCACTGCGTTGGATCCACGTTGAGGAAATCCACCGCAACAAGCCGAACGCCCATCTCGACAATAGCCTGAGCTGTCTCCCCGGTCAGGTAAGGATGATTGTAATACGCCTCGTCGCCGTACTTCTCGCATAAGCCCGTCCGCAGCACCAGAAAATCACCCTTCCGGACCATCTCCTGCAAAGGCATCAGATCCTCTTTCGTGATTGCTTCGCCCGGTTTCTTGCGGCTCAGGTCCAGTACTACCCCCTCTCCTATGAACCGGGAGACCGGGTAGTCCGTAATGCTCTTGCCTTCCGGCAGGAAATGGTACGGCGCGTCTATGTGCGTGCCCGCATGGCTTCCGCACATCAGGTAGTCTACATGGCAGCCGTCTGTTTCATGGGTGCAGGCTTCCTCCAGTGAAATCTCGGGATCTCCCGGATAGGCCATCATGCCCGTGTGGATCTCATGAGTAAGATCTATTATGTTCACATTCCACCTCCGCTTTATTGCCTTTGCTTTATCTGTTGTTCCTTCTGTTTTCATTCAGCAGATACATAAGGTCCTGCGCCAGCGTCGCGGCGGCGATGCATGTGATATTACTGAAGTCCTTGTCCGGGAGAACCTCGACCATGTCAGCGCCGACAATGTTGATGCCGCGCAGAGCGATCAGCACTTTGCGGGCGAAATCTGTAGTCGGTCCGCCGACGACCGGTGTTCCCGTTCCCGGCGCAGCTGACGGATCCAGCGCATCGATATCGAAGGTCAGATATACCGGATTGTCTCCGACGATTTCCCTGATTTTATCCGCCAGCTCATATGGCGTCATGTCCAGGGCTTCCATGGAACGTATGATATTGTATCCGCACTCTGTGAATTCCGTCCTGCAGAACACCTGCACCGATTTCGCCGGGTCTATGCACCCCTCCTCCTGCAGATCGTAGGCGAAGTTCGCATGGGAGAGATTCTTCTTCCCGTCTGGTGTAGTCTGGCTCGGCGTTGAATCCTGGTGGGAATCAAAGTGGATAAGAGAGAGTTTTCCGTATCTCTCAGAGAGGGCGCGTACCGGGCCGTATGGAATCGTATGGTCTCCGCCGATAATAATCGGAGAGGCTCCCGCGTCCATCACTTTTTTGACCGTTTCATATGTGTCTTTTACCATGAAGTCCGTTGCGTAGGCGCCGACCCAGTAGCCGACATCGCCATAGTCGATGACCTTGGCTTCCTTCGTGATTTCATACTCCCATGGATACTTGAAGCAGCAGGCGATCAGGCTCTGATCCCTTACCCCGCATGGGCCGAATCTTGCTCCCGGGCGAAATGTAGTCCCCGCATCGAACGGAACGCCTAAAACAACAATGTCCGCCCCGTCAATATCCTGCGTGCATTCACAGTGGTTCCAGGTCGCCAGACCCGCATAATGTAAATGTTCCTGTACATGATATTCCATATTCTTATCCTCCTGACAGTTGTAATCTGTTTTGTTTCGCATCATAAAAGAGACGCTCTGGTTTATTGTAACAGAACGTCTCCTTGCTAGTCTATAATATCATTTTCGTGTTTTAAAATTTTACTGTTCCAAAGCATCCGCGGACTTTCTTCTCTTCTGCTCCTGCAGCACGCCGTCTACATAGACTGTACCGTCCTCATGAATGTCAACCACGTGCTTGTTCCTGTCAATGGCAGTTACTATGAAGAATATAACCGCGCTGACAAGTATGCCGCCCATGATAGGTGAGGTCGCGGCCAATCCGTCTTTGGCCATGAAGAATATTACTGTAATGAAGCTTCCGCACATCGCCAGAAGTCCTGCCTTTGCACTGACTTTCTTGAGCAGGAAGGCGAATACGCATGGTATGAATATACATCCCGAAATGAATGCGTAAGCAACGTCCAGGGCTACCAGTACGCTCTGAATCCACAGGGCGCATACGATGGCCAGAAGTCCTACGATGACTGCGATGACACGCGTGATCATGATGCCGGTCTTCTCTGAGATATCCGGCTTCGCGTTTCTGATCAGGTCGTTGAAGGCAACTGTCGCGGTACCCATGATTTCACTGGACGCTGTTGACATTACCGCCGCCAGTGCTGCCGCCATGATGACGCCCCTTATGCCCATCGGAGTGAACGTCGTAGTCGCAGTCGCGAACGCAAGATCGGTGTTTTCAAGATCCGGCATTACGATCACGAGGCAGATGCCGATGATGATGAGCGCTACTGTATAAAGGAAGATGTACAGTGCGGCAAGCGCAGTGCCGTGTCTTGCGACCTTAGGATTCTTCGCTGTAAACGCACGCTGCCATATGTCCTGTCCTACTATGAATCCCGGAGTGTACAGAAGAATGTAAGCAATGATTCTCGCCGCGCCGAGATTTGTAATATCCAGATGTGTCGCCGGTGCCTGCTCGATGAACGCGCCGAATCCGCCGACTCCGTGAATCGCCAGGATCGGGCAGAGAATAATTACGCCCGCTGTCATGACGAGGAACTGGAATATGTCAGTGTATGTTACAGCCCACATTCCACCTATTACTATGTAGGCCAGTACGACCAGGCCGCCGATCAGCATGGAAACCTGTGTTGACCATCCGAACATGACGTTCATGATCGTTCCGACAGCTACTACCTGTACGACGCCTACCATAAACATGTATATCATCATGACCACGGCGCTGAGTACACGGGCCTGCGGTCCGTAGAATACGCCGAATCCTTCTGCTGTCGTCAGGATTCTCATGTCTGAGAGCTTGGTTCTCAGGAACAGGCTAAGCAGGAAAATGCTCAGCGCGCAGATTCCGCCCAGCCAGATGGCGCCGATACCGGATTCATATGCAAGTCTGGTGCTTCCCATCGTCAGAGATCCGCCGATGACGCATGCCGCCATGGCTGCAGTGAATCTCCAGATGCCGATGCTTCTTCCGGCAACCATGAAGTCTTCTGTTGTCTTTGTTTTTTTCGCTACCCAGATACCGACACAGATCAGCACAATCATATAACAGATTACGATGACAGTGTCGACCGTTGTAAATTGTTGCATGATGATAACTCCTTCTGTTTATGAATAAAAATGATGAATACGGTATAATTATACATAGGCGTGTATAAAGTGTCAACTATAAAATTCAGATTATTTCCTACTTATTTTTCGCTCTTTGTCGCATTATGCTATAATAGAGTCACAACATGAGAAGCGTAATTGTGACGAAGAAAAAAACAATACTGTTTATTACTATTTTACTATGCCTGTTTTTGACTGCCTGCGGCGGCAGCACTGGCAGTGCCGCTTCCAGCGGAGGCGGCGGAAGCACCAACGCCGAAGGTGATTTCAAACCGGAATACCACGAAGCGGAGTATCACGACGACAGTGCGCAGGGGAACAGTGAAGTACAGGTGGATTTGTCATGCGTATCGCAAGGCTACTTCGGTCTCCTCGCCAACAGCAGCGCCAAACTGAAACTGCAGGTGTTCAAAGGCGACGAAACCTTCACCTACGATGTGGAGAACGAGATTCCGCAGCTCTTCCCATTTCAATGCGGTGACGGCACCTACACCATCAAGGTTATGGAGAACGTGAGCGGCAACCAGTACTACGAACTGTACTCCACCAGCGCGTCCGTTTCCCTGGAAGATCCGCTCGCGCCGTACGTGCGTCCAAACGCTTACGCTGATTACGATGAAAACTCAGACTGCGTGAAGGAAGCCGCGAAGATGGCTTCAACAGCCACCAGCGAGGAAGACTTCGTAGGACAGGTCTACGATTACATATGCAAACACGTAAAGTACGATTACAAGGAAGCTGAGACCGTCAGCTCGGGATACGTTCCCGACCCGGATGAAGTCATGGGCACAGGCAAAGGCATCTGTTTCGACTACGCAAGTCTGGCCGCCTCCATGCTTAGGAGTCAGGGAATACCGACGAAAATAATCTTCGGTTATGTTGCTCCTGATAATCTCTATCACGCGTGGAACATGTTCTACACAGAAGAAAAAGGCTGGACAACGGTTGAGTTCTCCGTAGACCCGGGCGACTGGACCAGAGTGGACCTGACCTTCTCAGCCAACGGACAGAACGCCGACTTCATCGGAGACGGCACGAACTATCAGGACGTTTATCAGTATTAAAAGCAAATACATAGATATGCAAGTAACGAAAGGAGCTTTGCAATGAATGCAAACGAAATGGGCTCATTCTTCGAAAACATGGGCATGATGATCAAAGCGGGCATCACCCCTTCGGAGGCAGTCGGTCTTCTGAAAGAAGAATCGGAAGACACGGGCAAGACCCACGCCGCCTACGAGACCATGGCCAAAAGTATGTCGGAGGGAACCTCCCTGGAAGACGCTATGAAAAACGCGCAGGCCTTCCCGGACTACGCCGTCGACATGGTAGGTGCCTCGGAATACACAGGCAAACTAGAAGCCACACTCTTCCACCTGTCCGATTACTACAGAACGGAGCACTCCATGCGGAACACCTTCGTGTCCGCGGTGCGGTACCCGATCATACTGCTGTTCATGGTCATCGCGGTGCTCATCGCCATGCTTGCCATCGTCTTCCCTGCCTTCTACGGCGTATACAACAACCTGACGGGAAGTCTGGCATCCTCGTCGATGAACTACATCAACGTATCCTTCACCCTGTGCAAGGTGCTCATGGTGATTATGATCATACTGGTCGTGCTGCTCCTCATCGGCGTGTTCATGTGGAAGAACGGCAAATCCGATACGGTCAGGAACGTCCTGTCGAAAATCGGCACCTTCCGCCAGCTCTTCGACAACCTGGACCTCTACCGTTTCACTTCCTGCTTCGACATGTTCATCTCCAGCGGAGAACTGCAGGATGAAGCTGTTAAGAAGAGCCTGACAGTCGCCCAGACCGACGGCCTGAAGCAAAAGCTCACGAACTGCATCGACAAGATGGGCGCAGGGCTGAGCTTCTCACAGGCGGCAAGCGAAGAGAAACTCTACGATCCGATCAACAACAGGATGCTCATTCCGGCAGAGCGCAGCGGCATGCTGGATTCCATCCTGAGAAAAATACTGACCAACCTTAAGGACAACAACGAAGCCTATGTGGCGCGCATCGCCAACACCGTCGAACCGTTCCTCACCGGCTTCCTGATGATCACCCTGGGCCTCATGCTCATTTCGCTCATGGTTCCGCTCATCGGCATCATGAACTCCATCGGATAAACACAGAATTTAACCATAGGATAAACAATTATGCAGATCATCCGCGATCACAAGTTCATAACGGCATGCGTGATCCTGGCCATCATTATGATCGGTCTGGTCTTTCACGCTGCCTTTGCGGTGTCGCCGGAGGACATCCAAGACCGCGAGAACGCCATCAAGGAGACGATCCAGGAGCGTGCGCTCCAGTGCTACGTCATTGAGAACGCCTACCCGGAAAGTCTGGCCTATCTGGAGGAGAACTACGGTCTGACCGTCAACAAAGAAGACTATCTTATCGTGTATGACCTCTTCGCGGAGAATCAGCCTCCGCAGATCAAGGTCATCTACCAGGGAGGAAAGCAGTAATGGATTACGGCAAAAGCAACAAGAGCATAGGAGAGATCCTCTCAGCGCTGACGATCGCCGTACTCTTTCTGGTGATCCTGCTGCTGGTCGTCTTTACTGCGCGCTCCTACCAGCACGGCGCGGACGCCCAGTATGAGAACGATACCCAGCGCGTTGTCTGCGCGTACGTAGCGACGGCGGTCAAGAACCATACGGGCGGCGAAGTGACGCCGCAGGAGTTCGATGGCTGTCCGGGCATCTGCATTGAAGACGGAGATACGGGCTTTGCCCATAAGATATATCTGAGCGGCAGCGATCTGCTGGAGGAATACAGCAGGACCGACACCCCAATCAACCCGGACACCGCCAGCAAGATCGGCGAGACAAGCCAGTTCGATATCAGCTACGTTTCGGATAATCTGCTGGAGATCAAGACTGACAAAGGAGCTTCCTACGTCCATGTACAGAGATAAGACAGCAAGAAAAAGCAATATCGCAACAACCGTGGAACTCTTTATGATGTTCCTGCTTTTGCTTGTCGTTATCGTAGTGATTACCCTGGTCTGCATGACGACCAGAGAGCAAAGCCTGGAAGCCGGCGCCCTTACCGACGCCGTCATCTGCGCCGAGAACACCGCGGAAGTCACCAAGGAAGCAACCGACGCGGAAGAGGCCGCGGCGCTTCTGGAGAAGATGGATCGCGTGACCGAAATCGAACTTGCGGGCGATACGGTAACCGCCCGGCAGGACGGCTATCGGATCGAGATCACTCTGACGCCGGAAGAAGGCAGCGCGGGAACCTATGTCGACGAAAACATCAGCATATACCCTGTATCCGGAGAATCCTCCGATGCGGGAGAAGCCATCTACCAGCTGCACGCGGGCAGCTATGTGAAGTGAGGTACACAGGAAAGGAGGAGACGCGATGCATAAAATTCGATTAGGTCCGATCGCCATCTTTCTTGTGGTGGTAGCCATCATTCTTACAACGCTGGCAACCCTCACCCTGGCGACAACCAACGCGGATAAGGTCATGGCCGAGCGTTTTGCCTCTGTCACGGCCGTACGCTACGAACTGGAGGCCCAGGGACAACAGTTCCTGAAGGACTACGGCGAACAGGCAGCCGCCGGCACAGTTACAGAAGCAGACAGAAACAAAACCTTCGAGAACAACGGCTACACGCTGGAGATCGAAGTGTCCGCACCGGATGCAGCCGGGAACTTTGAAATCGTTACATGGCATCTTAAGAAAGACTGGAATGCGGATGACCCATATACGCATATCTGGAAAGGAGACGGACAATAATGCTGCAGGAAATACTCAAACAAGCCACTTTTAAAGGCGCGTCGGATATTTTTATCGTCGCCGGCCTTCCGGTGACCTTCAAGGTCAAGGGAGCCCAGGACCGAATGGAAGGCAACATCATGAAGCCCGCCTCCATCGATCCGGTCATCGATGAGATCTATGCGGCGGCGCGGCGGGAGAAGACTGTCCTGAATCAGGGACTGGACGATGACTTCTCCTTCTCCGTCCCGGATCTGGGCCGGTTCCGTGTGAACGTGTTCCGGCAGCGCGGTTCCCTCTCCGCCGTCATTCGTGTCATAAAGTTCGGTATTCCGGATTACCGGGATCTGGGCATTCCGGAGAGCGTTCTCCAGCTGGCAGACAACCAGTCGGGTCTCGTTCTCGTGGCGGGCGCCGCAGGGTCGGGCAAATCCACCACTCTGGCCTGCATGATCGACCGGATCAATCACCAACGGGAAGCCCACATCATCACCATGGAAGACCCGATCGAATACCTGCATTCCCACAACAAGAGCATTGTCAGCCAGCGGGAAGTCTTCATCGACACCCCGGGGTATCTGGAGTCTTTGCGTTCGGCGCTGCGAGAGAGTCCGGACGTCATCCTTCTGGGAGAGATGCGTGACTTCGAGACCATCTCGGCGGCCATCACCGCGGCGGAGACCGGCGTGCTCCTCTTCAGCACCCTGCACACCAGCAGCGCCGCCAACACCATCAACCGCATCGTGGACGTGTTCCCGGCGGCTCAGCAGGTTCAGGTAAGAGGCCAGCTGGCCCAGCTGATCCGGGGCGTCGTCTGCCAGCAGCTCATCCCGACGAAGGACGGCACCATCACGCCGGTCTTCGAAGTGCTGAAGTCCAACCCGGCCATCCAGAACATGATCCGCGAGAACAAGCTCCACCAGCTGGAGTCTGCCATGCAGGCGGCGCGGGCCGACGGCATGATGACCATGGACAATAGCCTGTTCGAACTCTACCAGCAGGGCATCATCACCAAAGAAACCCTGCTGAACACATGCAATAATTACGAATTCGTCTCCAAACGCGTCTGATCCATCAGGAGGTATCGTTATGAGTGAAAACGGAAGCGAAAAGAATGTCATATACGTCAAGACTCTGGGTTCCTACTCAGTCAGCTACAATGGCGCTGAAATCGCCATCGGAGCGAGGGACGAATCCCAGATCGGACTGCTCATGCTTCTGATGTTCCATTTCGGAAAGGAAGGCGCAAGCCGCAGCCTCATCAAGACCACCCTCTTCGAGGACCGGGACATCGAAGACGTCTCCCACGCCATCCGGAACGTCCTCTACAACATGCGTAAGAATCTGAAAGCCCACGGCCTGCCGGACGCCAGCTTCGTGAAACAGTCGAAGGGCATTTACTACTGGACCGACGAGGTCGAAGTCATTGAGGACGCCCGGGAATTCGAACGTCTCGTCAGCGACGCACTCCTCGAAACTGACGTGGACAAGCAGGCCGCCTTTCTCGCGGAAGCGTGCCACAGTTACTCTGGCCGTTTCTTCGCAGGGCGGGACAACGTCCCGTGGATCTACCAGGAAGGCGAGCGTTACCGCGCGCTGTTCGGCCAGGCGGTGACGATTCTCATGAATTACTACCGGCAAACGCACAAGTTCAAGGATATGTATGACCTGGCTATCTACGCCGTTAACGTCGATCCGTTCGCAGAATGGGAAATCTACGTGGTCGAAGCGCTGACGTGTCTGGGCCGTTTCGCGGAATCCGAGCGTTATTACGAGGAAACGGTTTCTCTGTACATCAGAGAATACGGCGACCGCTCCAACGAGCACGTGCGCGACTTCATCCGCCGGCTGGGCGAGCATCTGTTCCACGATCATGAGACCATCGATGAAATTCAGGAAAAACTGACCAATTCGGATGATCTCGGCGGCCGTGGTTACTACTGCTCCCTTCCTGTCTTCCAGGAGCTTTACCAGACTATTGAGCGTACCATGCGCCGTAACGCCGACAAGATTTTTCTCATGCTCTGCACCATCGTGGACAGCAAAGGCAACCCGATGCGTGAGGGCCCGAAGCTTACCGAGCTGTCTGCGCGACTGAAGACCGCGGCGGTCAGCTCCGTCCGTCACACGGATACAGTAACTAAATACGGTCAGGGTCAGTACCTGATTCTGCTTATCAACACTACCGAAGAAAACTGCCATATCATCGAAAAGCGTATCAACAGCAACTTCCTGACATCAAGACAGCGCACCGGCGTTGACTACGCGGTCAAGGGACTCATCGTACAGAAGGAAAATATACCTGTTTTAGAATAATTTGTGACGGTTTTTGTGACGGTTTGGCCCCTAAAATGAACTCATCATCAGAATGGGGGAAGTTTCTGTATGGGTAAAAAAATAAAGAAAGAAGTCAGAATAGTTTATGTCTTCGCTATGTTCTTCGCTGCGCTGCTTGTGATTGCGATCATTTTGCTTGTTGGTTCTTCTCATATCGATAAGACCGTTACCGATATGCAGAACTCAACAGATAAATACATCGTTGAGCAGAACTCCATCAATCAGATGCGGGAGGTTTCCGACTATCTGACAACGAAGTGCCAGTCCTTCGTCTCGACTGGCGAGGTCAGCAACGCCAAGGCCTTTTTTAAGGAGGTCGATGTCGACAAGAACCGGGAAGCATCCCTGGAAGAGGTGGAAAAATACGGCAAGGATGATTCCGTCTACGCATCGCTCTCGGAAGCGCTGAAGGCATCGAACGAACTGACAAAAACAGAATTCTACGCCATGCGGCTCGCCGCGGAAGGATACGGCCTGAACGATTCCGAAATCAGGGACATCTCAGAAGATCTGACCGAGGTGGAGCTGACGGAGGAAGATGCGCAGCTCACGGATCAGCAGAAGCGGCAGAAGGCCCGCCACATGGTGTTCGACGATAATTACAACCAGAAGAAGACGGAAATCTGGAATAATGTCATCGACAGCACAGAGAAGCTGATGAAGACGACCAGAGCGCGCGAAGTCGACTACTACAACGACGCCCGCAGCCGCCTCATCGTCCAGAACTGTCTGATGGTCGTTCTGCTGGCACTGGCCATGTTCCTGTTCATCATCACGGCACAGATGATCATCATCCCACTTACCAGAAGCGCAGGATACATCCGCAGTAACAAGAAACTCCCGGTCAGAGGCGCCGCGGAATACACCTATCTGGCCAGAGCATACAACAGAATGCTCGAGGTGACCCAGAAGCATCATGAAATGCTCTCCTACGAGGCGACCCACGATGAGATGACGGACCTGTACAACCGCAAATTCTTCGATATGAAGCACGAAGAGCTTGCAGGTGAAGAAACGGCTCTGATCATCGTCGACATAGACCATTTCAAGTCTATCAATGACACCTACGGACATGAGATGGGCGATAAAATACTGAAGAAGGTGTCCGGCATCCTGGCCTCCAGCTTCCGTTCCGAGGACTTCGTCTGCAGAATCGGCGGTGACGAGTTCGCGGTGCTGATGGTGCAGATGCACCCGGGCCTTAAACACGTCATCGAGGG
>JAFRCM010000031.1 GCA_017404365.1 Bacillota bacterium | reverse complement strand
CAGGGAAGACGCCGAGGCGCAGGATGTTCTGATGTGCATCCAGACGGCGACCACAATCGACGAAGACAACAGGATGCGTTTCGCCAATGACCAGTTTTACCTGAAGTCAGAGGACGAGATGCGAAAGATATTCTCGAACACACCCGAGGCTCTCGACAACACGGCCAGAATCGCGGAGCGCTGCAATGTCGAGTTCACCTTCGGAGAGCTGCATCTGCCTGAATTTTCCGCGCCGGAAGGTCTGACAAATGAAGAATACCTGAGGCAGCTGTGCCAGAAGGGTCTGGAGGAGAGATATCCCGAGGATTACCACAAGCACCAGGCGCGTCTTGACTACGAACTCAGCACCATTGAGAACATGGGTTACGTAGAGTACTTCCTCATTGTGTGGGACTTCATAAACTACGCGAGGAGCAAAGGCATCATGGTCGGTCCGGGAAGAGGCTCGGCCGCAGGCTCCATAGTAGCTTACACATTGAGGATAACGGACATTGACCCTATAAAATACGGTCTGATTTTCGAGCGTTTTCTGAATCCGGAGAGAGTCAGCATGCCGGATATCGACATAGACTTCTGCTATGAGAGACGCGGCGAGGTCATCGACTACGTAACTGAGAAGTACGGCAAAGACAACGTATCCCAGATCATAACCTTCGGCACAATGAAGGCCAAGCAGGCGGTCAGAGACGTTGGGCGCGTCCTGAACGTCAGCTATCAGGATACCGACGCCATAGCAAAGGCAATACCGTTCGCGCTTAAGATGACAATCGACAAAGCGCTTCAGACCAGTCCGGACTTCAAGAAGATGTATGACGAGGATGAGACGACCCACAGAGTCGTCGACATGGCCAGGGCGATCGAAGGAATGCCGCGACACGCGTCGACACATGCGGCGGGAGTGGTAATCTCCAGACTGCCTTTGGATGAATACGTTCCTCTCTATCTCGCTGAAAAGGGGCTGTCGACACAGTTCAACATGACGACCATCGAGGAACTCGGTCTTCTGAAGATGGACTTTCTGGGGCTGAGAAATCTGACGATTATCCGCGACGCCCTCGAGATGATAAAAGAGAACCACGGAGTCGATATTGACTTTGCGTCAATGGACTACGATGACCCGGCGGTATACGAAACCATATCAAAGGGAAACACACAGGGCATATTTCAGCTCGAAAGCGGCGGCATGACTTCATTCATGATGAATCTGAAGCCTGACTGCTTCGAGGATATAGTTGCGGGAATCGCCCTGTACAGACCGGGGCCTATGGCTTCGATACCTACGTACATAGAGAACAAGAAAAATCCCGGGCACGTTGAATACATTCACGAGTCGCTGCAGCCGATACTGGGCGTAACCTACGGGTGCATGGTGTACCAGGAGCAGGTAATGCAGATCGTGCGTGATCTCGGAGGGTACTCCTACGGTCGATCGGACCTCGTGCGCAGAGCCATGTCCAAGAAGAAGATGGACGTAATGCTGGAGGAGAAGGAATACTTCATAAACGGCAAGACGGACGATGAGGGAAATGTCGAGATAGCGGGCTGCGTCAGAAACGGCGTGCCGAGGCAGGCCGCGGAGGAGATATTCAACCAGATGATATCCTTCGCCGAGTACGCGTTCAACAAGTCGCACGCGGCGGCATACGCTGTTCTCGCGTATGAGACAGGATACCTGAAGACTCATTACCCGGTCGAGTTCATGGCTGCGCTCATGACATCGGTCATGGGAGACACGAAGTCGACGTCGATGTACATCAGAAACTGCAAGGACATGGGAATAGAAGTCCTGCCGCCTGATGTCAACGAGAGCGGCAAAAAGTTCACCGTGGTCTACGACCCGGAAGATACAGAGAGAAAGCACGGCAGAATACGTTTCGGCCTGCTGGGAATAAAGAACATGGGCGAAGGCCCAATCGACGCCATTATCGAGGCGCGCGAGCAGAAGGGAAAGCCTTCCGACATATTCAGGTTCATTGAGAACATAGACATCCACCGCATCAACAAGAAGGCTGTGGAGAGCCTGATAAAGTCCGGAGCGATGGACTGCCTGAACAAAAACAGGGCGGCTCACTTCGGAATATATGAGTCTCTGATGGATTCGGCACAGAGCTCTGCAAAGCATAATCTGGACGGGCAGCTTTCACTGTTCCAGACAAACGCCGGGGCCATGGATGAGACTGTGAAACACAGGCTTCCTGATGTGAAGAACTTCCCGCCTGAGGAGCTGCTCGCCCAGGAAAAGGATGTGCTGGGCGTATATCTTACGGCTCATCCTCTGGACGAATACGCCGATGTTATCAGCAGGAGCGTATCCGTCACCACAAAGGACCTGGCTGAGGTGCTGGCAGGTGAGGAGGAAGGCTACACGGGACATATAACAGACGGCATGAAAGCTGTCATGGCCGGAATAATCACGGGCAAGAAGAACCTGATTACAAAGAACGGCAGAATGATGTCCTTCGTGGACATGGAGGACATGTTCGGCACAGTTGAAGTCGTTGTTTTCCCGAACGTGTATGAACTGTGCAGTTCTCTGATCGACGAGGACAGGATCATTGCGGTAAGCGGCACTATAAACTTCAAGGAAGGCGAGATGCCGAAGCTTTTGGCCGATAGTGTTACTGACATACGGACCGCTGAGCCTTTGCGCAGGGAATCGCAGCAGCCAACGTCCCAGCAGCAGCCAACGTCCCAGCCGGAAGGCCTCATAAAGATACGGCTGCCGGAAGGTGACGGCATCCACAACATAGATGATCAGAACAGGCGCGTTCTTGAAGCGGTCAGCAATGTAATGAAGAAACATCCCGGAAAGCATCAGGCGATAATCTACTATCCGCAGGGCGGAAGCAGGAGAACCAGCGAAGATCTGTGGGTAACGCCGGATGATGCCTTTGCGGCAGAAATAAAGGAAATAGTAGGAAAGGATAATTATAAATCATGAAGAAAATCGGAATACTTACGAGCGGCGGAGACGCGCCGGGAATGAATGCGGCAGTAAGAGCTGCCGTAAGATGCGGAATTGAAAGAGGCATGGAAGTCTACGGCATCAAGAGGGGCTCTGAAGGCCTGCTCGACGGGGAGATCGTGAAAATGGAGTGGCATTCTGTAGGCGACATACTGCAGAGAGGCGGAACCATACTGAGAACTGCCCGCAGCGCCAGATTCATGGAGCAGAAGTGGATTGATCACGGCGCAAGAATGCTTGAGGCCTTCGGCATAGACGGTCTTATTGTAGTCGGAGGAGACGGTTCTTTCAGAGGAGGAGTCGATCTCTCAAAGAGAGGCATTTCCGTAATGGGAGTACCGGGCACCATAGACAATGACCTGGCTTACACGGACTTCACCATCGGATTCGATACGGCCGTCAACACAATTCTCGGACTCATAACAAACATAAGGGACACATCATCTTCACATGAGAGGTCTACAATCATGGAAGTAATGGGAAGACACTGCGGAGATCTCGCGCTGTACTCAGGACTTGCGGGCGGAGCAGACGTCATACTCGTGCCTGAGGTAAAATGCGACATCAACGAGGTCTGCAGGAGAGTTCTGCAGGGACAGGCTACAGGCAAGGCGCACAGCCTTATAGTCATGGCAGAAGGTTTCGACATGGACTCAACCGAACTGGCAAAAACTCTTGAAGAGATGACGGGCAGGGAAGCGCGCGCCGTAGTTCCGGGCTACATCCAGCGCGGAGGCAGCCCTACAGAAAAAGACAGGCGCATAGCAACCATCACAGCTGCAAAGGCAGTCGAACTTCTGTATGACGATTCAAGCAGCAAGGCCATCGGCGTCAACGGCGGTGAACTTGTCGCGATGGATCTGGCTGAAGCTCTCAATGTCAAGCCTGAATTCAACACCGATCTGTATGAGCTGGCCAACATACTGGGCAAAGGCAGATAATTGTGATAAAATGACCCAAGTGTAACGACCAACGTATGGTAATAAGGAGAACTGGGAGAAATGAGAAAGTTAAATGGTTTTTTGAGAGGACTCTTCCTGATATTCGGAGCACTGTTCCTGATTACTGAACTGCTTCCTGAAAAAAAGGCTGCCCTGAGGGACAGGGAAGGCTTCGATAACGAAGAGTTCGATGATATATGGTAATAGAGGATAGAGGAGTTTTCTGATGAAAATACTTACTTTGGCCGGAGGTATTCTGATGGTCGCGACCGGTGTATTCTGCTTTATTAACCCGGGGCAGACTTTCATGACCATGGCCTTTGTAATAGGCAGTGTAATGGTAATAAACGGGCTGATTCACGCGCTCGGATTTTTGCTTGCCAGAGGCAGGTTCGGCATAGGCGACAACAATGGGTGGATACTCATCGACGCTATACTGACTTTGCTGCTCGGCATTCTGATCCTGTGCAACCAGCTGACAGTCGACATAGCGATTCCTATGATATTCGGAATGTGGGTTCTGGTTTCGGGGCTTCTTCGTTTCGAGGCGTCCACGAGAATCAACAGACAGAAAAAGCCCAGGAACTTCAAGTCGGCGCTTGTCACCGGCGTCATCACTATTATCGTCGGCCTGTTCGGGTTCATCAACCCGCTCATCACGTATGTTTCAGTAATAGTCCTGCTCGGCATATTCATGGTGGTTCAGGGCGCGAATTCGATCGAACTCGGCATCAACATGCCGCACAAGGTTAAAGAGGACGCTGTATTGTACGTTCCTTCCCACGCGCCTGTGAAGATCGGTGATGATGAGAATGAAACTCCGGAAGAAGTAGCCGAGAGAATACAGGCACAAAAGGAGTTTCAGGAGAAAAAAGAATTCACAATGGCTTTCGGCGAGGGCAATTTCGGCCTCACCAAGGAGGAAGTTGAAAAAGCAGTACAGGAGCTCAAAAAAGAATGATGAAGTACGACCTTGTTATTGCGGGAGGCGGCGCGGCAGGACTGGCTGCAGCTGCTTCTTTTATTAAAGAACTGAATAAGGGCGAAGGAGAAGGTTCAGGCGATGAGAATTCGCCTGTAAGCGTGTGCGTGCTGGAGAAGAACAGCGCTCCGGGCCGGAAGATAAACGCAACCGGAGGCGGCAGGTGCAATCTGACAAATGAGGCGTGTCCCGGTAAGGACATGACCATTGATTTCTTCAGATCCATAGGAATTGAAACCTGGCGCGACAATGAAGGACGTTACTACCCGTATACGAACAAAGCGTCGGATGTGACAAAGGCGCTGACTGACGCGGTGCGGGGCGCGGACGTTAAGTGCGGATTCACCGTCAAGGTTATCTCGCGCATAAAGGCGGCGGAAGCGGATGGTTCGGAAGCCGGAACTGAATCCGGCGGCATGGGGAATTTCATGATAACCGGCATGGTGCAGGAAGAACCGGATAAGGCGCCTTCGATGGAGATGATCTTTGCCGACAGGGTTATCATGGCCATGGGCGGGAAGGCCGGCCCGCAGTATGGCACAACAGGTGACGGATATACCATCGCCCGCACCCTCGGACATGATGTGACACGCGTGTTCCCGATTCTTACAGGCATAGAATGCGAAGCGGACGGTGTCGATTTTGCCGCGCTGAAGGGAGTGCGCGCAAAGGGCACGGTTGTGCTCAACAAAGACGGAAATCCCATAGTCAGGGACACAGGTGAAATACAGTTCACAGAGGACGGCATCTCCGGGATATGTGTATTCAATCTGACGCCGCACATAAAGGCGGATAAACGTGAGAAGTTCGAAGAGGCGCTGAAACGCTATACGGTAACCGTTGATCTGGCGCCTGATTTCACCGAAGAGCAGCTGTCATCACGAGGCAGCTCATTCGGCATTATTACAGAGAAACTTGCTGCGGCTCTCGACGGAACCGACATAAAGAACTGGCAGCTTAACATAACAGGAATCAAAGGCTGGAGGGACGCACAGGCCACTTTCGGCGGTGTCGCTCTTGATGAAATAGACATGGACACAATGGAGTCGCGCCTTGTACCCGGCCTTTACTTTGCCGGTGAGATAATCGACGCCCAGGGGCCGTGCGGCGGATTTAACCTGCAGAACGCCTGGGAGACAGGGATAAAAGCAGCGCGTGCGATCGCAGGCGCGGACAAATAGGAGAAGTGCGGATTTGAGATACAGAATCAGCCAACTTAAGATAGACCCGAGGGCTGCGGCAGAAGGGCGGCTGGAAGAGCTGCTTGAAAAAGCTGTGCTGAATGAGATAAGGCGCAAAGGGCGGAAAGCCGCCATTAGCAGCCTCGAGATAATCAGGGAGTCTGTTGACGCGAGAAAGAAACCGGACGTGAAGCTTGTTTACACGGTGGATTTTGACTGCGAAGGCAGGCTGCCTTTTGATGTGGCGAAGCGTGAAAAATACGTAATCCCGGTGCCGGATGCGGCGTCTGGCAAGACTGACGCGCCGGAGCAGGACGCGTCCGGGAGGCCTGTAGTTGTCGGATTCGGGCCGTGCGGCATATTCGCGGCGCTTATTCTGGCGGAGGCAGGGCTTAGACCGCTCGTAATAGAGAGAGGCAAGGCTGTGGATGAGAGAATCGCCGATGTTGAGCGCTTCTGGGAAAGGCAGGCAAAGGCAGCACCTGATCCTGAGTCGAACGTCCAGTTCGGTGAAGGAGGAGCAGGTACCTTTTCAGACGGCAAGCTGACTACAGGAATCAGGGACATACGCATAAGAAAGGTGCTCGAGGAGTTTGTCGAAGCAGGCGCTGATTCAGCGATACTGTACAAGCACAGGCCGCACATCGGTACGGACAGGCTGAGGCGGATTGTTCCTGAGATAAGGCGCAAGATAGAGAGTCTCGGCGGCGAAGTGAGATTCAGCACACGCCTCGAGGATATGGTGTTTGAAGACGGAACGCTGAAGGCAATCAGAACAGCAGAGGAAACCATCGAAACAAACACCGTGATTCTGGCGATAGGCCACAGCGCGAGAGATACTTTTGAGATGCTGCTCAGGCGCGGATTCAGGATGGAGCAGAAACCTTTTTCCATAGGCGTGCGCATTGAGCACCCGCAGGAAATGATAAATGAGAGTCAGTACGGGGATCCGGAGCTTGCTGAGATTCTGGGACCCGCGGACTACAAGCTGAGCTACAGGTGCGGTACAGAAAAAAGCGGTAAAGACACAGCAGGCCGCGGTGTCTACACGTTCTGCATGTGTCCGGGAGGACAGGTGATCAACGCTTCTACAGAGGCGGAAACATCTGTAACAAACGGAATGAGCGACAGCGGCAGAAGCGGTGAATACGCCAACAGCGGACTGCTTGTGGATGTGAGGACGGATGACTTTCCGGGAGATGATCCGCTGGCGGGAATCGAATTTCAGAAGAAGTACGAAAGACTGGCATGGGAAAACAGGTCGGAAGGAGGCATGGCGCGTACTACCTATGGGCAGTTCCGCGGTGCTGACGGAGGCGAAGTCTTCGCAGAAAAGGATCCGGTCAGAAAGAGCATTCCTGCCTTTGCGTCTGAAGCCATACTTGAGGCCATGCCTGTTTTCGGGCGAAAGATAAAGGGATTCGACAGAGATGACGCCCGGCTGACGGCAGTAGAGTCGAGAAGCTCGTCACCTGTACGGATTCGGCGGGATGAAAACATGGAAGCAACAGGGTTCGCGGGGGTCATTCCCGCGGGCGAAGGACCGGGGTACGCCGGCGGAATCATGTCCGCGGCGGTCGACGGCATCAAAGCCGCCGAGAAGATAATAACTAGTGGAAAATATGGACAATGGTCCTTATAATAAGACTATGGAGAGAAGAAGTAAAGATTTAAACAGGATACACATTCCTCTGGACGACAGCATCGACAGGCGCGAGCTTTTTGGCGGAATGGACCAGAATCTCCGAAACATCGAGGGCATGTTCGGAGTTACGATAATACAGCGCGGCGACGGACTGCTCATAATAGAGGACGGTGACAGAGCGGTACGGTCCGATAACGGGGTGGAGCACGCTGCCGCAATTCTTAAAGAGATGGTCGCTACGATCAGAAAGGGAGAGGTATTGGATCAGCAGAAAGTAGGATACATAACAGACCTTACGGAGAGCGGTATTTCCTACAGCAGACAGACTGCGGACGCAGAACTCGACAGGGAAATCATATGCTTTACGCACGATGGAAAGCCGCTCAGACCAAAGACCATCGGTCAGAGAGAGTACGTCAGAACAATCAGAAAAAAAGACATAGTATTCGGCATCGGCCCTGCGGGAACAGGCAAGACATACATAGCAGTCGCAATGGCTGTTCAGGCTTTTAAGAACAAGGATGTTCAGAAGATCATACTTGCCAGACCGGCAGTGGAAGCGGGCGAGAGACTTGGATTTCTCCCGGGGGATCTGCAGGAAAAGGTCGATCCTTACCTGAGGCCTCTTTATGATGCCCTGTATGATGTCCTGGGAAGAGAGAGCGCTCTCAGACTCAAGGAAAAGGAAATCATCGAGGTAGTGCCGCTGGCATACATGAGGGGAAGGACACTGGACAACTCGTTCATAATTCTTGACGAGGCCCAGAATACCACTCCTGAGCAGATGAAGATGTTCCTGACGCGAATGGGATTCGGGTCGAAGGTTGTAGTCACCGGAGACATAACTCAGATCGACCTGCCGAGAGGCAAAAAGTCCGGTCTGATTGAAGCGCGCAAAGTCCTTCGGGACGTAGACGACATCGGGTTCTGTTATCTGAAGGATGTGGATGTTGTGAGACATCAGCTTGTCAAGAAGGTCATCAGCGCGTACGACAGTTATTACAAAGCTCATCCGCCAAAGGATGAAGAGGAGTAGGCATGGAGATCATAGTAAACGACGAGAGTGCTGTTACTGAGCAGATGTTGGATAAACTCAGGGAGGCGGCTTCCGCATGCACTAAGCTGGATGTGGAAATCAGCCTTTCTTTTGTTTCTCTTGATGAGATTCATGAACTGAACAGAGACTACAGGGGAGTCGACAGACCGACCGATGTGCTTTCTTTTCCGATGTTTGACGATGTTGAGGAGCTGGAGGCAGCCTGCGGAGAATACGGTGATGAGGCCGGGGACGATGGACAGCCGGTGCCCCTCGGCGATGTCGTCATATGCATGGACAAGATAATCGAGCAGGCCGAGGAGTTCGGTCATTCCCGGGAGAGGGAAACAGTGTATCTCTTCACTCACAGCGTTCTGCACCTGCTTGGATACGACCATGAGACAGATGAGGACAAACGGGAAATGAGGGAGAGAGAAGAGGAGATAATGGACGCAATTGGTCTTGGCAGAGACGACTCGGGAGGACAGACGCAATGAGATCAGGATTTGTAGGGATAATCGGAAGGCCGAACGTAGGAAAATCAACCCTGCTTAACGCCATACTTGGCGAGAAGATCGCGATTACCACGGAGAAGCCTCAGACAACGAGGAATATAATCCGAGGCATTTACACGCACTACGCTGAGGAAGAAGGTGAGGACGATGTGCAGATCGTATTCATCGACACTCCGGGAATACACAAGCCCCGCAACAAGCTGGGCGAGTACATGACCGACTCGGCCATCGCGACCTTTGGCGAGGTTGACGCCATAATATTCATTGTCGACGACGCTCTGAGCAAAGGCCCCGGAGACAAGTACATACTCAATCTTCTGAAGGAGACGGATACACCGAAGATTCTGGTAATAAACAAGATTGACAGAATGGGCCCTGATGCCTTTGCGGAAATATACAGAGAGTACGAGGAGACCGGCGTGTTCGCAGAGATACTGGGAACGGCAGCGATTGACGGTACCAACGTCGACGACGTAATAAAGGCCGCGGCTGGATTCATGGAGGAAGGACCGATGTTCTTCCCTGATGACATTGTGACGGAGAATCCTGCCAGATTCATTGTCAGCGAGATAATCCGCGAGAAGATTCTGCTCTATCTGCAGGATGAGGTGCCTCACGGCGTCGCTGTGGAAATCGAGCAGTATGAGGAGGAAGATAACCTGACGAGAATCGGAGCGGTCATCTACTGCGAGAGAAAATCCCACAAGGGAATGATAATAGGAAAGGGCGGCCGAAAGCTCAAGGGCATAGGCAAGAGCGCCCGTCAGGAGATTGAGGCGCTGCTTGGTACAAAGGTTTTCCTGGAGACATGGGTCAAGGTCAGGGAGAACTGGAGAGACAGCGACATAGCTCTCACGAATTTTGGGTACAGGGACTGATAAAAGCGGACGGAAACGGATGAAAGCGGATACTGCGGGCATAGTCCTCAGAGAGACGAAAACTTCATACAACAGACGCATGATTCTGCTCTTCACGCGGGAGTACGGCAAGATAAGCGCAGGAACCAATCTGGGTGAACGGGGCAAAAGCAAGAGCGCCCTCGCCCTGCAACATTTTACCTTCGGAAGGTACGCCCTTCACAGGGGCAGGAACAGCTACAACATAGACAGCGCGGAGGTCATAAAGAGCTTCTACGGAATCGGCGAGAACGTGGATAAGTACTTCAACGGTGCATACGTTCTGGAGTTCACTGCCAAGGTGCTTCATCCCGAGGTTCCGATGCCGGGAGTATTCGACATGCTGATCGATTTCTTCGATCTGCTTGAGCGCAGGGACAAAGGGTTCGGAACGCTGGTGCTGGCTTATCAGACAAGGCTTCTGGGCAGCATGGGAGTGGCGCCCGTTCTGGACAGATGCGCTATCTGCGGAGAGCCTGCAGGCGAGTGGTTCAGCATTGAGGACGGAGGCGTAATTTGCGACGAATGCCGCGCGAAAATCAAGGCTGAAGAGGAAGATAATTCAGCGCGCAGTGCATTGATTTACCCAGTGAGTTTTGATATAATCAATGCATTGAGATACTTTTCTGAAAATCCGTTGAAAAAGCTTGAAAAAATTGGACTTAACGAGGACACAGGCAAAGCGCTGCAGAGGCTCATAAGAGACTATGCAGCATATCATCTGGATGCCTCGAACATAAAAAGCGAAAGTATGGTATAGAATGGGAGGATTACACATGGAAATCACACTGGAAAAAATCGAATTAGTCAAGGACAGAACAGGCGTAACTTACGCAGAAGCCAAGAAGGCCCTTGAAGATGCTGACGGCAGCGTTGTAGACGCTATCATCGCCATCGAAGAGACTGTCAACTCCGGAGACAAGAAGAGAGCTTTCGGAGAAAAGGGAGAGGCGCTTTTCGCGAGCCTTAAGAATCTGGTAAAGAAGGGCAACGTTGCCAGAATCCTGGTTAAGAAGGACAGCGACACAGTACTGAACGTTCCTGTAAACGCTGGAATTCTGGGAATCTGCATCGCTCCGTTGGCTTCAGTAGTAGCTATCGTGGCAGCATTCGGATTCAAGTGCTCAATCGAAGTAGTCAAGACTGACGGAACTATCATCGATGTCAGCGACGCCGTATCTGACAAGGTTTCACAGGCAGCTGAATTCGGCAGCGACAAGTTTGAGGAACTTAAGGGAAAAGGCAAGGATTTCTATGACAAGGCCAAGGAAAGCGACATTTATGACAAGGCCAAGGATGCTGCACAGGATCTGAAGGACAAGGCTGAGGACATCTACGACAAGGCCAAGGAAAGCGACATCTATGACAAAGCCAAGGACGCTGCACAGGATCTGAAGGACAAGGCAGGCGACCTGAAGGACGATATCAAGGACAGAGTCAGCAAGGAAGCTGAAGAAGTCGCTGAAGCTGCAGAGGAAGCAGCGGAAGAAGCTGAAGAAGTTGTTGAAGAAGCTGCAGAGACTGTTGAAGAAGTGGCTGAGGAAGTAAAGGACGAAGAATAGTAATGACGACAGAAGTCACAATGGATAAAATCACAGCTCTCGCCAAGAACAGAGGGTTTATTTTCCCCGGTTCCGAGATATATGGAGGGCTGGCTAACACATGGGATTACGGCCCTTTGGGCGTTGAGCTTAAGAACAACATCAAGGATGCGTGGCGCAGGAAGTTCGTGCGTGAATCAGAGTACAACGTAGGACTTGACGCCGCCATCCTGATGAATCCCGAAACATGGGTAGCGTCGGGACACGTCGGAGGTTTTGCGGATCCTCTGATCGACTGCAAAGCCTGCAAGGCGCGTTTCCGCGCGGACAAGCTCATTGAAGACTATCTTCACGAACAGGGACAGATGGATGTCCAGGTCGACGGATGGTCCAATGAGAAACTTGAGCAGTTCATAACTGAAAACGGAGTAAAGTGTCCGGAATGCGGCAAGACAGACTTCACAGGCATACGTCAGTTCAATCTGATGTTCAAAACATTTCAGGGAGTCACTGAGGAATCCACTGCTGAGATTTATCTCAGACCGGAAACCGCACAGGGCATTTTTGTCAACTTCAAAAATGTGCAGAGAACGGCCAGAAAGAAGCTTCCGTTCGGAATAGCCCAGGTAGGAAAATCATTCAGAAATGAAATTACGCCGGGCAACTTCATCTTCAGAACCAGAGAGTTCGAGCAGATGGAGCTGGAATTCTTCTGCAAACCGGGTACAGAGCTCGAGTGGTTCGGATACTGGAAGAACTACTGCGCTGATTTCCTGAGAAATCTGGGAATCAAGGAAGAACACATGAGACTCAGAGATCACGATCCTGAGGAACTCTCCCACTACAGCAACGCCACGACGGACATAGAATTCCTGTTCCCGTTCGGATGGGGCGAACTGTGGGGAGTCGCATCGAGAACAGATTTCGACCTGATGGCTCATCAGACTCATTCTGGTCAGGACATGACTTACATGGATCCTGAGACGAATGAGAAGTTCGTGCCGTACTGCATTGAACCGTCAGTAGGCGTAGAGAGAATGCTGCTCGCGTTCCTCGTTGACGCTTACGATGAAGAGGTTCTTACGGATGACAAAGGCAAGGAAGATGTGCGCAAGGTGCTGAGACTGCATCCTGCGCTGGCGCCTTTCAAAGCCGCAGTCCTGCCTTTGAGCAAAAAGCTTGGCGCGGCAGCCGAACCGATTTATCATGAGCTGCAGAAGCACTTCATGGTCGACTACGATACTGCAGGTTCCATAGGCAAGAGGTACAGACGTGAGGATGAGATCGGCACGCCGTTCTGCATCTGCGTCGACTTCCAGACAGTCGGGGATGACAACACGCCGGCGGACGGCTGCGTCACAGTAAGAGACCGCGACACCATGGAACAGGTCAGAATCCCGATCAGCGAAGTCAGATCATACATCGAGGAGAGACTCGAGTTTTAATTCTGTCATTCAATATTGTTATCAATTTTTGTAAATATATGAGGAGAGCAAAAAATGGGAAAGTTTGTTTATTCATTCAATGAAGGCTCAAAGGACATGAGAGACCTTCTGGGAGGAAAAGGCGCCAACCTGGCCGAGATGACAAAGATCGGTCTGCCGGTACCTTTCGGCTTCACAGTAACAACTGAAGCTTGCACAAGATATTATCAGGAAGGCCAGACTATCGGTCAGGATATCGTTGATGATATCTACGTAAAGCTGGCTGATCTGGAAGCGGTAACTGAGAAGAAGTTCGGCGACGCGTCAAATCCTCTTCTCGTATCGGTTCGTTCCGGCGCTAAGATTTCAATGCCTGGCATGATGGACACCATTCTGAATCTGGGACTCAACGACGAGACAGTTGAAGGACTTGCGGATCTTACAGGCAATCCTCGTTTCGCATATGATTCCTACAGAAGATTCATCCAGATGTTCGGCGATGTCGTAATGGGCATCAGCAAGAGCAAATTCGATGAGATTTTCGACGGACAGAAAGCAAAGAAGGGCGTTGAGTTCGATCTGGGACTCGACACTGATGACCTGAAGGAAGTCATCGCAGGCTACAAGGCAATGTACAAAGAGGAAATCGGAAAGGATTTCCCACAGGAGCCAAAAGAACAGCTGATGGAGGCCATCAAGGCAGTATTCAGATCATGGAACACTGAAAGAGCTATCCTCTACAGACAGCTCAATGAGATTCCTGATGACATCGGTACAGCTGTAAACGTACAGTCAATGGTATTCGGTAACATGGGCGACACTTCAGGAACAGGCGTAGCCTTCACAAGATCACCTGTAAACGGCGAGAAGGCAATATTCGGCGAGTTCCTGGTTAACGCTCAGGGCGAAGACGTAGTTGCCGGAATCAGAACACCTCAGCCTATCGCTGAGATGGCTCAGGCATTCCCTGATGTATACAGCGACTTCATGAGAATTTCAGAAGTGCTGGAAAACCACTACAAAGACATGCAGGACATGGAGTTCACAGTTGAGAGAGGCAAGCTCTTCATGCTCCAGACAAGAAACGGCAAGAGAACCGCTCCATCAGCAGTTAAAATCGCTGTTGACATGGTAGGCGAAGGTCTCATCACCAAGGAAGAAGCAATCATGAGAATTGAGCCTGGTCAGATCGATCAGCTGCTCCACCCGATGTTCGATGCTGATGAACTCGCTGCAGCAGAGAAACTGACTAAGGGACTTCCTGCTTCACCGGGCGCTGCATGCGGACAGATCTACTTCAACGCTGCTGACGCTGAAGCAGCTGTTGCCGGAGGAAAGAAAGTTATCCTGGTAAGACTGGAGACTTCACCGGAAGACCTGGCAGGCATGGTCGCTGCTGAAGGTATCCTGACAGCAAGAGGCGGCATGACTTCACACGCTGCAGTAGTTGCAAGAGGCATGGGTAAGTGCTGCGTATCCGGTTGTTCAGAAATCAAGGTCGACGAAGCAGGCAAGACACTGGGAATCGGCGGATACACATTCGGCGAAGGCGACTTCATCTCACTGAACGGAACAACAGGTGACGTTCTCAAGGGTGAAGTAAAGACTGTTCCTCCTGAACTCTCAGGTGACTTCGGAACAATCATGAACTGGGCTGACGACATCAGAACACTCAAGGTAAGAACTAACGCTGATAATCCTAGAGACGCTGCTCAGGCAGTTGAGTTCGGAGCACAGGGCATCGGCCTTTGCAGAACTGAGCACATGTTCTTCGAGGAAGAGAGAATTCCTGCAATCAGAAGAATGATCTTTGCTGACACTGAGGAAGAGAGAAGAGAAGCGCTCAGCTTCCTGCTTCCTTATCAGAAGGGCGACTTCAAGGGCATTTACGAGGTAATGGAAGAGAGACCTGTAACAATCAGACTTCTCGACCCACCTCTCCACGAGTTCATTCCGCACACTGATGAAGAGCTGCATGAACTTGCTGATTTCATCGGCAAGCCATACGAGAAGGTTGCCAAGAAGGCAGAAGAACTCCACGAGTTCAACCCTATGCTCGGTCACAGAGGATGCAGACTTGCGGTTACATATCCTGAAATTGCTGAGATGCAGGCAGAGGCTATCATCACTGCTGCCATCGAAGTCAGAAAAGAGAAGGGATTTGACATCATTCCTGAGATCATGATTCCGCTCGTAGGAAGCAAGAATGAGCTGGCTGACGTCAAGAAGACTGTTGTCGCTACAATCGATAAGGTATTCGAGAGAGAAGGAGTATCATTCCCTTACCTGGTAGGTACAATGATCGAGATTCCGAGAGCTGCTCTCACTGCTGATGAGATCGCTGAAGAAGCTGAATTCTTCTCATTCGGAACAAACGACCTGACTCAGATGGGATTCGGTTTCTCAAGAGACGACACAGGCAACATCATCAAGGAATACAAGGCAAAGGGCATCTTCGAAGACGATCCGTTCCAGAGCCTCGACCAGACCGGTATCGGCAAGCTGGTTAAGATGGCTGTTGAAATGGGTAAGAAGACCAGACCTGACATCCACCTTGGTATCTGCGGCGAGCACGGCGGCGATCCTAAGTCCATCGACTTCTGCCACAGAGTTGGTCTGCAGTACGTATCCTGTTCACCGTTCAGAGTTCCAATCGCAAGACTCTCAGCGGCACAGGCAGCAATCAGAAACAAATAAGAGCTGATGAGCAAAAGCAAATAATAATAAAAGCCGCAGATTCTGCGGCTTTTGTTTTGCTGATTTTTGTTTGAAGGTCATGCGACGGCGACGACGCCGTATGTGATAAGGAATACGACTATTCCGGCGGTAACGACTCCCGCGAAGATCACAGGCACCGCGTTGCGGAGGCGAAGATCGAAGAAGGCCGCTACGAGGGAGCCTGTCCAGGCGCCTGTTCCCGGAAGGGGAACCGCGACGAGCAGAAAGAGACCGAACATCTCATACTTAACTATCTTTTCGCCGCCCTTGGCTGCCTTTGCTTCGAGCCTTGAAGCGATTCTGTCGAACTTCTCAAACCGGTGCATCCAGTCAAGTATTCTCCGTATGAAGATTATTATGAACGGAACCGGTACCATGTTGCCTATGATGCTGACTATGAGAGCAGTCAGCGGAGTCAGTCCCATGCCCACGCCGATAGGCAGGGCGCCTCTGAGCTCAATGATAGGAACCATGGAGATAAGAAATGTGGCCAGTATCTTACCGGCGTATGTAGTCGTGAACCATGTAATCATGCGTAGATTATAACACATTTTTTTGAATAAAAATGTTCGTGTTTCAGTACATGGTGTTGTATAATTAATCCATAAAGATTATCATTATTATTTTCAAGAAAGGAGAGGTGCATAAATGAGAAACAGAAAATGGGGTACTCTGCTGGCCCTTATGATGGTTCTGGCCATGTGCGTATGGACTTTGTCAGCGTGCGGAGGTTCAGGCGGCGATGCTGAAGACCAGGCAGAACCTGAAGCAACAGAAGAAGCAGCAGAGGGCTACACCAATGCAGAAGTAAACTCAGACCTGTCAATGGCTGACGCAGTCAAGGCATATTACGACGCAGTCGACATGGACTACGCGTATGACCTTGGATATGAGCTGGCTTATGACTGGGACAATCTGGCTGAGGCGAACGGCTGGAGATCCGCGGGATCAGACGCGGAGCACGCGACTGCTGACTATCTCGTCAAAGAATGGGAAAAGATAGGACTTCAGAATGTTGATAAACTGGGATCAACTTGCGACAAGTTCCAGTTCAACAGTTCATCGATGAAGATCGCTGATTCTGACGTAGATTTCCACGGAAACGATCAGAAAGCCGTCGAGGCCGGAACGAACGGACCTGCGTCATATCAGGTAAATGGCACTGACGGAGACCTGACTGCTGAAATCGTAAACTGCAAGACAGGTTTCGAAGCCGACTATGAAGGCAAGGACGTCAAAGGCAAGATCGCTCTCGTACAGGTCGACCAGTCAAATGAAGCGTGGATCGACGTTTACATGGAACAGGCTCACAAGGCAGGAGCCGCTGCTCTCGTAACATGGGCAAAGAGCGGTTACGGTGAAGCCGGAACATTCACTACAAACGTACAGGACGTATGTTCAAGCGATCTTCTGCCTACAGTCGCGATAAGCGCTGATCAGGCCAAGAAGGTAAAGAAGGCCATCAAGGAACGCCACACGGAATGTACTCTTAACGTTGATGCCGAGATGGTTGACAACGGCGGAACTACCTATAATGTAGTCGGAATGATCCCTGGCAAGAACCATGATCAGAAGGTCGTTGTGGCAGCCCACTATGACAAGTACTGGTACGGATTCCAGGATGACTGCTGCGCAATCTCACTGGTAGCAGCTGTCGCAAAGGCAATGATCGACTCCGGATATGAACCTGAAAACTACATCTACTTCATCGCTCATGGCGCGGAAGAGTGGGGCGTAACAGATTCACAGTTCGACTGGACTACAGGAGCCTGGGGCGTATGCGAAGAGCATTCGGATGTTCCTGACAACTGCCTGGCTATGATCAACTGCGAGCTCCCTGCATTCACACCTGCTGAAGGACAGATGTCGATAGTATGTGTTCCTGAGTTCAGAACACTGGCAGGCACGATGTTTGATTCAGGGCTGGTTGTAACCGCAGGCAAAGCTGTATTCTCAACTGAAACTGCGGACGCCACTACAATGGAAGACGGAATTACCTACAGAGTCCACGGAGTACCGTATTTCATCAATGGATTTGAAGATCAGGTATTCGTATCCCATAATTACCACACAATAGCCGACAACGCCGAGACATATGATGAGGATGTATTCCACACCAACATCAACTGGTACGGCGCATACGCGATGTACATCGACACTGAGCCGGCTCTTGAACTGGATATCTCTCAGGTCGCGAAGGATCTGAAGGCTAACTTCAACGAGGATTATGCAAAGGCAGCAGGCGTTGATACTGAAAAGTATCTTGCTGCCGTCAAAGAATTCAATGCAAACGGCAAAGCGGCTTATGAGGCAGCGGTAGCATGCAATAAGGCGTACGAAGAAGCAGTAGCAGCAGGCAATGAAGACGCGGCTGCTGAGCTGAGAACCCAGGGACTTGAGCTTAACAAGAAAGCGCTGGATGCATTCCAGGTTGTTCAGGACAAGTTCTTCTAT
>JAFRCM010000030.1 GCA_017404365.1 Bacillota bacterium | reverse complement strand
CTCTTGTCCTTTGACAGAGGTCTTGTCTCCATAATTCTAACTTTATCTCCGATTTCACACTCGTTGTTCTCATCATGAGCCTTGATCTTCTTGGTTCTCTTTACTGCCTTGCCATAAAGGGAATGTCTTACGAAGTCTTCAACTGTGACAACAACTGTCTTATCCATTTTGTCGCTCGTTACGATGCCGACTAATGTCTTTCTTCTGTTTCTGTCAACTGCCATAATTCATCCTCCTTTCCTTTAGCCCTGAACCTTCTGAAGTTCTTTTTCTCTCATGATGGTTTTAACTCTTGCGATATCTCTCTTTGTATCTCTCAGCAGGATAGGGTTTTCGAGCTGTCCGGTCACATGCTGGAATCTGAGATTAAAGAGGTCTTTTTTCATTTTGTTCAGTTCAGCGTTCAGTTCCGCTTCTGACATTTCTCTGATTTTCTTTAATTCCATTACTCTTCACCACCCTTTTCCTTGTCTGCGATGGCAAACTTACACTTTACAGGCAGCTTGTGTGACGCGAGTCTCATAGCTTCCCTTGCCTGTGCTTCGGTTACGCCTTCGATCTCGAACATTACTCTGCCCGGCTTAACTACTGCTACCCAGTACTCAGGAGCACCTTTACCGGAACCCATACGTACTTCTGCAGGTTTCTTTGTTACTGATTTATGAGGGAAGATTTTGATGTAAACCTTACCGCCTCTCTTAACAGATCTTGTCATGGCAATTCTGGCTGCCTCGATCTGGTTTGAAGTGATCCAACCGCACTCTGTTGCCTGAAGACCATAATCGCCGTAAGTGACTGTGTTGCCCTTTGTGGCTTTGCCCTTCATTCTGCCTCTGTGGACTCTTCTGTGTTTAACGCGCTTAGGCATTAACATGTCGCGTTCCTCCTTCCGTCTATTCTTCTGCTGCTGCAGTCTCTTCTGCAGGAGCCTGAGCTTCTTCAACTTGTGGCGGAGCCGGAACTTCCTTAGGCTTTCTGATTCTAGCGTTTGCAGCCTTTGGAATTTCAGCTCTCTCGTCTCTTCTGTTGTCTCTTCTAGGTCTTCTGTCGCCGTCTCTTCTGCCGGATCTGCCGCCTTCTCTTCTCTTGCCGCGGCCTCTTTCCTTTCTTTCTTCAGGGACTGCTGACTTCAGCTCCTTGTCGAGTCTTTCACCGTGGTTAATCCAGACCTTGATACCCAGCTTGCCGTAAGTGGTATCTGCTTCTGCAAAACCATAATCGATGTCAGCTCTCAGAGTGTGAAGAGGAACATTTCCTTCGCTGTACTTTTCGGATCTGGCGATTTCGGCGCCGCCCAGTCTTCCGGAAGTAAGGACCTTGATGCCCTTTGCTCCGGCCTTCATGGTTCTGCCGATAGCCTGCTTCATAGCTCTTCTGAAGGAAACTCTTCTCTCCAGAGCCTGAGCGATGGATTCAGCTGTCAGCTGCGCGTCGAGCTCAGCTCTTCTGATCTCTCTGATGTCCAGTACAACGCTCTTCTTTGTCATCTTCTCCAGTTCAGCCTTCAGATCGTCGATTCCCGTTCCGGATCTTCCGATTACCATACCAGGCTTAGCTGTCATAACGATGACCTTGATCTTGTTGTCCGCTGCTCTTTCGATAACTACCTTCGAAACGCCTGCAGCGTACAGCTTTTTCTTTACAAATTCTCTTATCTTGTTGTCTTCAACCAGGAAGTCTGCAAACTTTGACTTGTCTGCGAACCATTTTGAATCCCAGTCTTTGATGACGCCAACTCTTAATCCGTGTGGACTTACTTTCTGACCCATTAGTTAACCTCCTTTTCTCTGAGCGTGCAGCCTACGTGGCTTGATCTCTTCAGGATTATTGATGCTCTGCCCTGTGCTCCGGCCTTCCATCTCTTCATAGTCGGTCCCTGATGAGCGTAGATCTCAGCAACATAGAGGTTATCTGCGTTCATTTCCTTGACATCTGCGTTAGCTGCCGCGGACTGAACGACCTTCTCAACGATCTCAGCTCCCTTGCCAGGAGTGAACTTCAGGATCGTCAGCGCCTCGCTTAAGTCTTTGCCTCTTACTAAATCAACAACAGGCTTGATCTTCGAAGGAGACATTCTTACATACTTTGCAACTGCTTTTGCTTCCATTTGTTATCTCCTTTCTTACTTAGATTTCTTGTCTGCTGCGTGGCCTCTGTATGTTCTGGTAGGAGCGAATTCTCCTAATCTGTGGCCAACCATATCTTCTGTGATGTATACAGGTACATGCTTTCTTCCGTCATGCACCGCGATTGTATGTCCAACCATCTGCGGGAATATTGTGGATGGTCTTGACCATGTCTTGATGACCTTCTTTTCGTTGGCTGCGTTCATGTCGTCAATCGCCTTAAGCAGCTTCTTGTTTACGAAAGGGCCTTTTTTCAGTGATCTTCCCATTTATCTTATGCTCCTTCCTTCTTACTTCTCGTTTCTTCTCTTGACGATGTACTTATCTGACGGCTTGCCCTTCTTTCTCGTCTTGTATCCGAGTGCAGGCTTGCCCCAAGGAGTTACCGGGCTGACACGTCCGATTCCAGCCTTGCCTTCGCCGCCGCCGTGTGGGTGATCGTTAGGGTTCATTACGGAACCTCTTACTGTAGGTCTGATTCCCATGTGACGCTTCCTGCCGGCCTTACCGATCTGGATGTTCTGATGGTCAATGTTTCCTACTTCACCGATGGTTGCTCTGCATTCCTGTCTGACTTTCCTTACCTCTCCGGACGGAAGTCTCAGTGATGCGAACTTGCCTTCCTTCGCCATGAGCTGAGCGCCGTTTCCTGCTGATCTTACGAGCTGAGCGCCTTTGCCAGGCTTCAGTTCGATGTTGTGGATGATCGTACCAACCGGGATGTTCGCAACCGGAAGTGCGTTTCCGATCTTGATGTCTGCGTCCGGTCCTGACACGATTACGTCGCCGACTGCCAGCTTGTTAGGAGCAACGATGTATCTCTTTTCACCGTCTGCGTAGTTTATCAGCGCGATGTTTGCGCTTCTGTTTGGATCGTATTCGATAGTGGCTACCTTGCCAGGAATACCGTCCTTGTCTCTCTTAAAGTCGATTATTCTGTACTTAGGTCTGTATCCGCCGCCTCTGTGTCTGACTGTGATCTTACCTCTTGAGTTTCTTCCTGAGTGCTTCTTAAGAGTTACTGTCAGGGACTTCTCAGGTTTGTCTGTCGTGATTTCCTCAAAAGTGGAAACTGTCATTCCTCTTAAACCAGGAGTGGTCGGATTATATTTTCTGATTCCCATTTCTTCTTACCTCCTGAATTACAGACTCTGGAAGAATTCGATTTCCTTACTTGCCGGAGTAAGTGTTACGATCGCCTTCTTGGTTGCGGCCGTCTTTCCTACGTATCTTCCCATTCTCTTCTTCTTGCCTACAACGTTCATGATGTTTACTTTTTTAACTTCCACATCGAAGATCTCTTCAACTGCGTGCTTGACTTCTGTCTTGTTAGCATCTACAGCAACCTTGAATGTGTACTTTTTCTGCTGAGCATCATCCATTGATTTCTCGGAGATGACAGGCTTTATTATTACATCGTAAGGAGTTTTCATTATGCGTACACCTCCTCAATCTTTTCTACCGCGTCCTTTGTGAGGATCAGGCTGTTGTGGTTGATGATCTCATATACGTTCATCGTTCCTACAAGCGCAGTTCTGATTCCCGGAATGTTGGCTGCGGACTTGATTATGTTCTCATCCTTATCTGCTGTAACGATCAGGGCTTTCTTCTCAGCCTTGACGTTTTCGAGCATCTTTATCATTTCCTTTGTCTTCGGCTCATCGAACTTGATCTCGTCCATTACGATCAGCTCGTTTTCCTGTGCCTTTGACGAAAGCATTGACAGCATCGCCAGTTTTCTGAGCTTCTTGTTTACTGTGTATCTGTAGCTCCTTGGCTTCGGTGCGAATACTACTCCGCCTCCTACCTGTGATGGGTCTGTCGATGATCCCTGTCTGTGACGGCCTGTTCCCTTCTGTCTGAAAGGCTTCTTTCCGCCTCCTCTGACTTCAGCTCTGGTTTTGGCAGACTGTGTGCCCTGTCTCTTGTTGGCCAAAATGTTCTTTACTACTGCGTGAACCGCGTTCTGGTTTGGCTCGATTCCGAATACTGCATCGTTCAGTTCGATGGTACCGGCTTCCTGGCCAGCCATGTTCAGCATTGTCACTGTTGACATTTCACTTCCTCCTTTCTGAAGTCATTCTATTTGTCCTGACCCTTAACTGCGTACTGGATGCGAACGATTCCGCCCTTGTTGCCCGGAATGGCACCCTTGATCAGCATAAGGTTCCTGTCTGCAATAACTTTTACCAGCTCTACGTTCTGAACCGTAACTGTTTCGCGTCCCATTCTTCCCGGGCCCGCGTTACCCTTGAATACTCTTGAAGGATATGTACCTGCCGCAAGGGCTCCTGCCAGTCTCTTGTGCTTTGAACCGTGGCTCATCGGGCCTCTGTGGTGTCCGTGTCTCTTGATGTTGCCCTGGGTTCCTTTACCCTTTGAGGTTCCTGTTACGTCGAGCTTCTTTCCTTCTTCGAAATCAGCGACTGTGATCTGCTGTCCGATTTCGTATGTATCGCCTTCATCCGGTCTGAATTCGATCAGATTTCTCATAGGCTTCAGGTCGTTCTTAGCGAAGTGGCCTGTCATAGGCTTGTTCACTCTCTGCGGCTTGGCTTCTTCAAAGCCTACCTGGATACCTTCGTATCCGTCTGTTTCAACAGTCTTGATCTGTGTTACTGTCATTGGGCCTGCCTCAACTACTGTTACCGGAACTACCGCTCCTGTTTCAGTGAAGATCTGAGTCATTCCCAGCTTTCTTCCTAAAAGTGTTTTCATGTTTTTATCTTTCCTCTCTTTCTTAACAGCGGGCCGGTGCACCTTCTGATTCGCTGACAGCTCCTGCTGCCTTTGCAACTCGTGCGTATCATGTCATGCGCCGTCCATTCTTAAGGGTGAGTCCCTTGCGCTTTCTTAGAGCTTGATCTCGATGTCAACGCCTGCAGGCATGTCCAGCTTAGTGAGGGCATCCGTAGTCTTGGCAGTTGCGCTCGTGATGTCGATCAGTCTCTTGTG
>JAFRCM010000029.1 GCA_017404365.1 Bacillota bacterium | reverse complement strand
AGATGCGGTACGCCTTGCGGCGCACCGCATTTTTCGTATTGGAGAGGAAAAAGAGATGAGCGCATTGGATGTATTAAAAGAAAAAGCTGAGCAGGCGAAGGATAAGGCTGCGGAAGCGAAGGAAAAAGCTCCGCTGGTGGACAATGTGACGGCGGCGGCCAAAGACAAGGCAGCCGAGGTTAAGGACAAGGTGTCCGAGGCAAAAGATAAGTTTGCGCCGGCCATCAAGGACCTTACCGCTGAAGCAGAATTACTCGCCAAGGAGGCAGAGTCCGAAATCAATATCCTGAAGGATCAGGCTAGGGACATTAAGAGAGGAGGCGTTTCGTCGCTCTTCAAGAAACCTGAACCTGACGACATTGTTGTCCTCAGCAGGAAGGCTCGCCGGAAGGCGAACAAGCTGGAGAGAAAGGCTGCCAAGCTTGAGAGAAAACTGAGAAAAATCGAGAAGAAGCAGCTTAAACATCTCAAGAAACTGGAAAAGGAAAACAGAAAGTAAGAGGCGGGAAAGCACATGGACGCAGAACACTTAAAGAGAAAACTTGAAAGAGAAATCCGCGAGGCTGTCCTGAAGTTTCAGGAAAGAGAAGACATAACCTGCAGGTTCGGTGAACCCGCCGTAGGTTATGTGAGCGTCGACGACGTTCGCTTTGACATGCTCTTTGCCAGAGGATTCAACGGGCATCCGCGCGAGATATACCGTCCGGGCAGGACGATAATACTGTACTATCTGCCGCTTGCGGAAGAGACGGTAAAGTTAAACGAGGGAAGCGAAGGACCCGCGGAGGAGTGGGTAAGAGCGTACTATGAATCCCTCTGGCTTGCCATGGCTGTCAATCAGAAAATCAGAGAGGTCATGGTCGGTCAGGGAAGACTCATATCCGGACTGAGCAACATGGTATCCTGGGAGGACGATAAGCTGCGCGAGGACTGGTCCTTCAAGTTTGCCGCGGCGATAGCCGGTATGGGCGAGATGGGACCGGCCGGGTCATTCCATTTTGACGGGAAATACGGCGGCCGTGTGGCCGGAATGATCACCGACGGAATGTACGCGGACAAACCAGAGACGCTCGAAGGAGAGGAACTGGAGAAAGCCTTTGCGGAGCTTCTGGATCCGTGCCTCTTTGAAGGCCCGTGCAGCGAAGAGATGATAAAAGCTTGCCCGGGAGGCGCCGTATCAGCCGAAGGAATCGACAGGGCGCTTTGCCGTGATTACTGCAGAACTATAAACGAGACGACACCTGTTCCTGAAGTGTGCGGAAAGTGCTTCAGGTTCAAAGGATAAACCATGGACAAAGCAGAGTTATTTAAGAAGACAATATCAATCAAGCCTGCCGACAGGCAGGCTGTTTTAGGGGCAAAGGCAAGACAGGCATCCCTGGCCAAACCGCCGGGATCTCTTGGCGGGCTCGAAGAAATGTCCGTCAGGATCGCCGGAATGACAGGCAGTGTCATCAACAGGATCGGCAAGGGCTGTGTTGCTGTGTTCTGCGCCGACAACGGTGTGGTCCGCGAGGGCGTTGCCTCGGCGCCGCAGTCAGTAACGAGGGCTCAGACGATCAACTTCACAAGGCGGCTGACAGGCGTTGGCGCCCTGGCGAAGAGTTACGACAGCGAACTGCTGATAGTCGACGTAGGCGTTAAAGATGAAATACCGGAGGAACTCTACACAGATGTTCCCCTTGAAGATACACATAAAATAGTAAACAGAAGGCTGAGAGACTCAGGCCAGACTGACAGCATCGCGGACGGTCCGGCCATGACAGAAGAGGAAGCCTTGAGGGCAATCGAAACTGGAATCGAGATGGCGGACGCTGTCAGCAAAGCCGGGTTCAGCATCATGGGCGCGGGCGAGATGGGAATAGGCAACACCACCACCAGCGCGGCCCTGCTCTCTGCCATTACCGGAAGACCGGCTGAAGAGACAGTCGGAAGAGGCGGCGGCGTAAATGACGAGGGCTTTGCGATAAAGAAGAAAATCGTCAACAACGCTTCAATGAAATACCGCGTGGACGGCGGCATACTAGCCGGCACTGAAGAGTTAAGGGCAAGCCGCATGGTTGACGCCCTGGCCCTTATGGGAGGCTTCGACATATGCGCCATGACGGGAGCATATCTCGGCGCGGCGCTGAACAGGATGCCCATAGTAATAGACGGATACATTTCCGCGGTTGCCGCGCTGGCGGCGTACGTGATAGCACCGGCCTCGGCTGATTACATGATAGCCTCACACAAGTCCTTTGAGAAAGGATACAAACTGGCTGTGGACACGCTGGGACTGGCCCCGTTCCTCTCTTTGGACATGAGGCTTGGAGAAGGCAGCGGCTGTCCTGTTGCCTTCAGCATAATCAGGGGAGCGTGCGATGTCTTGGCCGACATGGCAACCTTTGATGAAGCGGATATAAACGACGATTACCTCGAGGAGATAAGAAGCGAGACGAAGTATCAGAAATGAAATATGTCAGAGGTTTTTTAATGGCATGGGGAATGTTCTGCTGGATACCGTGCCCGTATAAAGAGTGGCGAATGGAGGACCGCAAGGCGCAGGTGGCAATGCTGCCTCTTGTCGGTGCTCTTATCGGCGTGGTTGTATGCCTCTGCTGGTGGGCGCTCAGCCTCATTGGCTGCGGCAGTCTGCTTGCCGGCGCTCTGCTGACAGGCGCATATTTCCTGCTGACGGGATTCATTCACGTGGACGGATTCATGGATTGCAGCGATGCCATCATGCCAAGACATCCCGAGATGGAGGAGAGAAGACGGATACTCAAGGATCCTCATGCGGGTGCATTCGCTGTGATCTGCCTCGCAATCATGCTGATCGTATTCACCGGAGCCATGGCTGACATCGCGGAAGAGTTCAGCATCAAAAGCTGCAGTCTGCTCGTCGTGATATTCACTGCCTCAAGAACGGTCAGCGCTCTGGAAGTGATTATGAGAAAACCAATGAAGACGAGTCAGTACAGCCAGCTTGACGAACCGGGAAGAGCCAGAGACACGATTCCTGCCATAGTAATTCTTGTCGTCGTGCTGGGCGTCTGTGAGCTGATCATGTCAGACATGAGCTGGTGGGCGCTTATTGCGGAGCTGTACAGCAACATCATCGTACTGACGGTCATGGTGGCGGCTTTCATTACATGCAACATCGACTGCAGAAAGCTGGGAGGAATGAACGGTGACATTTCGGGTCACATGATAACAATTTCCGAGCTGTTCGGAGTCCTGGCAATGGCCCTTATATTATAGGAGGCATGATAAAAAGTAAACAGTAGGTGATTCGAGTGCTCTTGTTGCTGTTGTAGAATATATACAACAGTAAGACAGAGTAGATACTAATTCGTCATAATTAGTGATCCTTAGAGATCTTGACAGGAGAATGAAGGGT
>JAFRCM010000028.1 GCA_017404365.1 Bacillota bacterium | reverse complement strand
TACCATGGAATTTTTACTTCTTCGATAACTTTTCTCTTCTTTGACATGTGTTCCCTCTTTTATATCGTTTTATCGTTTCGTTTTCATCACATCGCCTATTGTACCAAGAACACGCTCAAGTCGCAATCTGATAAATCGAAATACCTGCCATGTACGCCGCAAAGATAACAAGCGGCACCATGCCCATGTAAAAGCCCTTCATCGGCTCGAGGTTGTAGTACATCAGATAGCACACCATACCTGCAGCCGCGACGATTATCGCGATGACCGCCAGGACGACAGTGGCCACAACGCTCCAGTGGCCGCCGCCGTGCATCGTATTGATAATGCAAAGTTCCATGCAAATCCAGAATACGATCAGCATGAGTTCCGTCGTGACCTGCCTGTGCATCACCACGTTCGTCACGATAAGCAAAATCACGTAAGCCGCCGCGCACGCCCCGATTATATGTATGTTGCTGATGGCGCCCGCCGCACCGTCTCTGACAGCGCTCGCAACGCCGTCGCCGGGCGCGCCTTTCGCGCCCTGGCATCCCATGATGACAAAGGACAGCCCCGCGATTCCAAACAGCGCGGTCAGCGCGAACGGCACAGTTTTAAGCAGCGCCGGCGCGGAGTAGCCGGGTCTAAACGCCACGCACCACCACACCAGATACGCCATGCAGCAGGCCACAAACAGCCATTGTCCTGCAAGAATATTTCTCTCCCACATGATATCAGTCGAGGAAGTCCTCCCTCATCGGCGCGAACATGTCGATCAGCATTGTGTCCTCAATCGCGACCGCTTTGTGAACAGCGTACGGCTTGATAAAGACCGAATCGCCTTTGCGCATGATTTTCGTTTCTCCATCCATTGTGAATTCCAGCGCACCTTCCATCACGTACGTAATCTGCGTGTGCGGATTGGTGTGCTCCGGCGCTGTGTCGCCAGGTGCGAATTCATTTTCGACCATCATCATGTCTTCACCGTGCGCCAGAATCCGTCTGGCCTGCCACGTCGGCATCTTCTCAGCCAGCACGTCCACGTGCCATACCCAAACCTGACCTGTCTTAGTCTTTTCCATTTAATGAACTCCTTTTACTTATATACGACGCCCCGATAAGAAAAAGAAAAGTCCTGGAGTCGCACCTCCAGGAACAGTTCTGTTTGGCATGCCTTATAATAACTTTTGCCTGAAGTAATTATACCAAGCACATGATATATGTCAATATGCTATTTACAATAATTAACATTTATGTTATTGTATGCCTGTTGCTATTCTCCTATACTGTAGCATCAGAAAGGAGGTGAGGTCGCACTCTCGGAGATATCTACCGATATTATAGCAAACTTATAAGCTATTTCAAATCCTCAACGGCCTCCCAAATCATAGCCATCTCATCATCCATGTAATCCATCGCCATCTCCTTCAACCACTGCGGGATGCCGAAGTGCGCTTCCGCGATTGAGCCTGCCATGGCCGCGATGGTATCGCTGTCGCCGCCAAGTGAAACGGCGTTTCTGATAACGTCTTCGAAGTCCTCACCGTCGAGGAACGCGATGATCGCTTCAGGCACGCTGCCCTGACAGGATACGTCGAACTCGTAACTCGGTCTGATCTGGTCGCATGTTCTGTCGAGATCGTAGCCGAATTCAGATTCGATGTACTCCTTGATAACCTCCTTCGATGCGCCGGTCCGCGCCAGGTAAATGGCCGCCGCAATCGCCTCCGCTCCCTTTACGCCCTCCGGGTGGTTGTGGGTAACTTCCGCCGACCAGCGGGCCAGCTTCCGCACCTCGTCCATGTCGCCGCCCATCCAGCCTGCCGGCGAAACTCGCATGGCGGATCCGTTGCCCCAGCTGTTGTACGGTCTTCTGTCGCCGGTCGCGAGCCATTTGCGGAAGGTGCCGCCGTATCCCGCGTCCGGGTATTTGTTGCCCCACTTATGCAAAGCGTCCACGAGCAGCTCCTTTACAGCCGCTTCATCATCCAGGCGCCCGTCTGCTTTTGCATTGAGGAACGCCTCCGCCACCGCGACGGTCATGACCGAATCGTCGGTCACCCGCGACCAGATTGTGAACATGTCGAATTCCTTCGACTTTACATTGTGGTGTTCGTAAGTGCTGCCTATGATATCTCCTAAAATTGCTCCTAACATATAACCCCCTCCTTCCAGATTCATTATATTCTTTCTGATTGCATTATGCCACTCGCCCAATGTACATGGACGCGTGCGGCACGTGAATAATAAGTGGTTTCATAAAAAGTGCTCCTTTCGTTCCCAAAAAGAGCACAGCTTAATCATTCCCATAGATCAGGTATTTCTCTAATCCCCGGCCGGCGTTTACGGCAGGATCTTCGGTCCTTTGTAAAGGAAGAACGGGTCGCCGATCTCCACCAGCTTGTCCGCGTGTTCCGGCGAATCGACCTGATAGTAATTGTAGGTCATCCTGTCGTTGCCGTCGGACCAGCTGATCTGCTCGACATCCTCCACGAGGAAGTACGCCCCGCAATCCGGGCACTTCCTCAGCATGTAGTGAACATGGTCACCGTAGGATGCGTCCTTTTCCCCGTATTGCTTAACAATGTCCAGAGAAAATCTTATTAAATACTTGTCTTCTTTTTCGAACCAGCAGCAGTTTTCTCCGTGAAACTGCATCAGTTCTTCATCGTATTCAGCAGTCATCCTAATCTACCTTTCATTCATCGCCGCCCGCGGCGTAATCTCAACCCGCGGTCTCATTACCACAGGCATTCCTCTATCATGTCCTTGGCTCTCAGAACCTCCAGGCACTCCTGCGCGAAATCGCTGTCCAGCCCGTACACGATTCCGGCAAGTCCGCCCGCGACGGCTGCCGTCGTGTCCGTATCGTCTCCAAGATTTACGGCCGCCAGAACGGTGTCGCGGAAGTTATCGTACTTCGCCAGCGTCCACAGCGCCGCCTCGAGAGTGTGCACAACGTATCCCGACGATTCGACCTCTTTCTCCGGCAGCTGGTCTATCTTCCGCAGCCTGTCAAAAGGCTCCTCGTACATCAGCGTCGGAATGATGTCGTGGATCGATTCGCCCGCCAGCAGCCTTCTGGCTATGCGCACGTATATGACGCACGCGTGCATGGAAATCTCGTGCCCGTGGGTTATGGCGGATACCTGCATCACCTCTTCGTCAGTGCATTCCGCAAAGGCAAGAGGCAGGATTCTCATGAGCGATCCGTTGCCGTTGCTGCGCTCGCCCGTCTGGGGCTCGCCCGTGCTCAAAGCCACCCATGTGGCGCTTCCTATATCGAACCCGACTCCGTTGGCGTTGAAGCCCTCATCATCCGCCCAGGCCACAAAATTATCCCTTATGTCCACAGGCACGATCTTGCCGCCGTTGTCCTTTATGCTCTTTGCAGTGGCGATGGTCATCGATGTGTCATCGGACCATGTTCCCGCAGGCTGTCCGTGAGTTCCGTATCCGGTCATCTCAGTGCACTCGAATGCGCCGCGGTTCTTGAACTCATAAGGCACGCCCAGCGCGTCTCCTATAGCCAGCCCGAATACTGCGTCCGCCAGTTTCCTGTTCTTTTCTCTCTTATCCATAAAATCCACCTCCCTCTCTGTTGTCATGTCTGTTTTGTCTTCTCTCTTCCCCTCTTGTCTGTATTATAGATGAAACCTCCGCCCTTATGGTCGCCTGCGAAGCGACATCCTATATGTAATCCTCCCTCACCGGCGAAAAGGCCACGACAAGGGTTCCCGCCTCGATGCATCTGACGCAATGCGGTTCATCCGGAGCCATGTACGCCGTGTCGCCCTCTTTTAATACAAAGGCAACCTCGCCTTCTCCGCCCGAGGCCACTGTAAATTCAAAAACTCCGGATTTCACATATGGAATCTGCACAGGTGTATGGCTGTGCATTTTTGACTTTGCGTCCTCATGACGCACGAAATGTTTTGTATCGCTCATGTCAGGCTCCTCGTCTTTCATGCTAATATTATACACAAAAAACGTGGAGTGAAATATAAAGATATTGTGCCTCTCACCTTCCTGAACTATAATCTTAAGTGGCGCGGGACGCGCAGGCGATCCGCCCGGAAAACCGCAGCAGAAGCATACAGAACAGGAGAAAAAAATGGAATACACAATCATAGGAAACGCATTCCCTGCAGTTAAGTGCATACTATCAAAAGGTGAGTCAGTCAAGTGTGAAGGCGGAGCAATGAGCTGGATGGACAGAAACATCCAGATGACGACAGAAGGCGGCGGTGGAATCGGCAAGGCCCTCGGAAGAGCGTTCTCAGGAGAGACAATGTTCTTCAACCACTTCAAGAGCAGCGTGGACAACGCCGAGATTGTCTTTTCATCATCCTTCCCTGGCAGCATCATCGCTGTTAAGCTCGAACCCGGCCAGAGCATCATCGCTCAGAAGACGGCATTCCTCGCGTGCGAAGAGAGTGTAGACGTATCGATGCACTTCAACAAGAAGGTCGGAAGCGGCGTATTCGGAGGAATGGGCTTCATCATGCAGAAATTCACAGGTCCGGGACACGTCTTCCTGGAGATCGACGGAAGCCTGGAATCATATGAGCTGGCGGCTGGCGAAGTCAAGGTAGTTGACGGTCCGCACCTCGCCATCGTAGGAAGCGGCGTATCGATTGAAATCGAAAGAATCAAGGGCGCGAAAAACGTCCTCCTCGGCGGAGAAGGCCTGTTCAATACAGTCGTAACAGGTCCGGGAAAAATCTATCTGCAGACACTTCCGATTCCTAACGTTGCGGCGCAGATCGCGAAATACATCCCGTCAAAAGACTGATAAAAAAAACAGATAAACAAAAGAGAGCAGCCTACTCCAGGCTGCTCTTTGCATCTGTCCTGCTTAGAACGATCATCGAAACGATGACGATGATCATGCCGATCACACCGAACACTGTCGGAACCTCCCGATAGACGAAGAGCCCGAACAGAAGCGCCGCCGTCGGCTCCGCGCCAGAGGCCAGAATCGACGCCACGCTTGAATCGATAAACATGAAAGCGATGGCGAACAGAAGATTCGGCAGAAGCGAGGCCACGGTCGCGTGAGCCAGAAGGAACAGCGAACTGCTCAAAGGCGAGCTGGCCACGAAGTCCGCGATCACTCCGTAATCCGCAAAAGGAAGCATAACGATCATGCCGATGATCGCCGTATAGAGCTGTATAGTCAGCGGATGAATCTTCCGAACGTCCGTCGCTTCTTTCAGCGCGATGGCGTAGGCGGCGTTCGTCATCGATGAGGCGACGCCCATGGAAAGTCCCAGAACGCTCCACTTAAGCTCGCCGGACTCGACGATGCCGCTGAGCAAAACGCATCCAACCAGCGCGCCTATCATGCAGCTCACGCGCAGAAGCGTTATCTTTTCGCCGAAGAGTATCCGCCCGAAAATTATGACGAACACAGGCGCCGTGCACAGAAGTATCGACGCCAGGGACATGCTAAGCGTCGTAATCGAGATGTTGTAGCATATGTTCATCAGAACGAATCCGTTTATGCCGATCACGGCAAGCAAAGGCAGGTCGCGCTTTTTTAATCTGAAGAGTTCCTTATTATATATCCACGTGCTGATGAGCAGAATAAACACCATAATAACAACCCTCGATACGGTGATCGTAATGTTGTCGAATCCCACGTCATCGAGGGTGCGTACGAACACGCCGGTGCAACCCCAGCATGTTCCGGCTATTAATGGTAAAAAGTAAGCGAATCTATTCATCCTCGTTATTATCTTTATTCTTTCTCACTTTCTGTATCTCGTCCATGTAGCCCGCGGTTATTATGCCCGCCGGTATAGCTACAACGGCAATTCCCATCATTGCTGAAATCATCGTAAATACGCGGCCTATATCCGTAGCCGGCACAATGTCCCCGTACCCGATAGTCGTAAGTGATACCATGGACCAGTACATTGCGTCGATGAAATCTTCGAATGTCTCCGGCTCGACCTGAAACAGGACAAGGGCCGAGAAGAACACATAACCTGCTGTCAGAAACATCACCACGAGAAGCGGATATCTCTGGGTGTAAAATACGTCCTTCAGCATCTGGGCGCTCTTTGAATACCTGACGATCTTCGTTACTCTGAGAACACGCAGCGCTCTGAGCAGGCGCATTATCCTCAGCGCCCTGAAAGCGGTATTCAGCGCGATGACCGACGGCAGGATCGTCAGAAGGTCGATGATCGCCATCAGTGAGAACGGATAACGCAAAAATGAAGATGCGCCCGGCTTCTCGAATCTGTAGTCGGCCGTCATCCAGCGCAGCACGTAATCGATACAGAAAATGACAACGCAAATAATATCGATTACCCGCAGCGGCGGACTTTCAACCCTGAACATGAGCGGCAAAAAACTCAGCAGTATTATGACTATCATGGAAACGTCATAAATATTGCTCAGCTTTGACGCCTTAGTCCTCGGCTCAATTATGTCATATAGCTTTTTTCTAAACTCGTTCATATGTCTAATAATGCCTAATCCTCAGGAGACCATGGCTCCTCTATAAAAACTTCCTCTTGAACTGAATATCTTCCGTTCCGCCCGGCTCTGCTATGAATGTGTGTGCACCCGGAAATGCGATTCCCGCCTGATCGGTGACGAAGACAGTATTGTGCTTTGTGAAGGTCTGGAAGGTAATGTCTTCGCCGTTCTTGACATTTCCGATCTTCACGCCGTTAAGATACACCTGCTGCGTTACAGCCATTCCTACAGCGCTCTTAAGTCTGTTGAGCGTGATCCTGCACGGTTCTTCCAGAAGGTCTTCTTCAGGCGCAACCAGCGGCTCCGCTTCGAACTTGTTCTTGCAGCCGAGGCACTGGTACCTGACCGGCTTCAGCTCAAAGTCCTTCTTGCTCTGCGAATCGAGAGCCATGTTGGCGATAGCGCCGAAAGCAACAGTCACTCCTGCCTTTGCAAGAGAACCTTTTGTTCCAAGAATCTTGAACTCAGTCTTACCGCACTGCGGGCACTTCAGCCCGTCAACGCTCGGGTAATTGTTATCTGCCATATCCGTTCCTCCTGTTATAAATCCTTCGATTATATCTTCTTTATTCCTTATTTCGGCAAAACGATCTTTCTGTTTTCCTTCTCAGGAGCCTGCCTGTAAAGGACGAACTTCCGCCCTATGGCCTGAACGAATTCAGCGTTCAGCATCTCCGCCAGCTCATTGGCGACGGGCTTGGCCTCCAGAAGGCTTCCGTCCTGGATCTTGACCTTGACCAGCTCTTTGGTCTTCAGGGCTCTGTCCAGTTCCTCAACGATATTATCTGTCACGTCGTTCTTGCCGATGAAAACAAGAGCGTCCAGCTCCTGTCCAAGTTTTCTCAAATAGCTTCTCTGTTTTCCTGTTATCATTTCTTGCTCCATCAAAATATTTCCGTATATACCATACCATTTTTCCCGCAGTCCGACCGCATGAGGGATATGTGGTCAACAAGCATCCCCGCTTCGCCGGCGTCTTCAAGGACGCCCGCCGGTATCCTGCCGTCCGGGCTGTGTGCTTTTCTCACAAGTGTTATGTGAGGCGAGAACTTCTTGTGATCAAAAGGAATCCCCGCGTCAGAAAGCCCGTGCCTGAGCATCTTCGCAACGGCTTTCAGCGCGTCGGAACCGTCCGTCCCGGCCCACCAGAGATTGCCGAAGGCCCCGACTCCTTCGAGCCGCAGGTCGAAGGGCTCAAACTGCACCTGGTCTATTATATCAAGAACTTCCCCCGAATCGGAGTACTCCCCGATAAACGCCAGCGTCAGATGCAGATTCTCGCGCCTCGTGAAGTTGCCGCGAACGCCCTGCCGCTTCATCGCGTTCTGTATCCGCACGAGGGCGTTCTTCATCTCATCGTTCAGTTGTATGGCGATAAAAAGTCTCATGTCGTCCGGTTACTTCAGGGCGTCTTCCCACTCCGCCTGCTTGAATCCGACCAGCACCTTATCTCCTGCGATCGCAAGCGGCCGCTTCACCAGCATCCCGTCGGTCGCCAACAGATCGAACATCTCATCCTCCGACATGTTCGGCAGCTTGTCCTTTAGCTGCAGCTCGCGGTACAGCATTCCGCTGGTGTTAAAGAATCTGCGCAAAGGCAGTCCGCTCTGCTTGTGCCACTTCACCAGTTCCTTCCTGGCCGGCTTATCCTCTTTGATATCTCTTTCTTCAAAATCAATCCCGTTTTCCTCGAGCCACTTGCGGGCCTTCGCGCACGTTGTGCACTTCGGGTAACATATGAACAGCATGTATTACCTCCCTTTCTTTTCTATCGCGCTGAAAAACAGGCTGTAATAGTCGTCTTCATTCTCAAGCATCGGGGAGTTTTCTCCCCCGCCGTTCATCGCTCTTCTCATGCCGGCATACGCCTCTTCACCGGCGTAAACCAGATCCATCTCGTTGATATCATACCCGAGGCTTCTGGCAAGTCTGCAAAAGCAGGACAGCGGGTTATCGCCCGCCTTGGTTGCCAGCAGTTTGATCCTCAGGTCCTCGTTTTTCAGAGCGTCTTCTTGAAGTCTTTCGAGTTCATCCAGTACTTTCATAAGGCACTTGTTTCCTATCACTTTATTTTAATATAAGATTAACACAATCAACTTGTGTAATAAAGAAAGGGGCTGTTGCACTAAATAATTAGTGTGACAGTCTCTTTTTATTGGATGGGCTGCAGATATTACCTTCGCTACGTCCTCGTCGCCGGCAATGATTCGCGCTCATTCGCAGCTCACGGAACGTCAGCAAAACTCGCGCT
>JAFRCM010000027.1 GCA_017404365.1 Bacillota bacterium | reverse complement strand
GAGAAGATGACGGAGATCCTCTCGAACGAGATGGGTATATCGCCGGGGTATTCCTTCGAGGGGAAGATGCTCGGGCACCTGGTGCTCGGCGTCCGTGAGCTCGAGAAAATCTGCGGCGAGATGGGAATCGACGACGAGACAAAAGTAATGCTGGAGCACATGGTGATTTCCCATCACTATGAACCGGATTTCGGAAGTCCGGTAAGGCCTCTTTTCCCTGAGGCGGAAATGCTCCATTACCTCGATATTATAGACGCCAAGATGTTCGACATGGAAGAAGCAGTGAACAAGACTGAGCCGGGTGAGTTCAGCGACCGCGTATGGACTCTTGACAACAGAACTGTTTACCACAGGAAAGGATAGACAAATGATAAAAAGACCCGACGAAATCAATGAGATAGTCAGGAAATTCGACAGAGCAGGCTGGGACGTAATATGCGCGGGCCAGTGCATAACAGGATCGGTCATGGGCGAGGAGGCTTTGGACTGGGACCTCTATACTGAGTGCCCGCAGGACAAGATACGCGAGATGTTCCCGGACGGGGAGGTCATCGGCAAGAGGACGACGCGTCTCGATTACACTGAGTTCGTAGAATCACAGCACATCAACGAAGCGGATCACTTCGAGGGAGTCGTCGCGGACCTCATTACACTCGAGGGGCCGATTGAGGAGCAGCTGGCGATTTACGATTTCACATGCGAGGCTACAGGCGAGCACTCAAACGGATCGGCAGTCGACCCTTACGGCGGACGCAAAGACATGAAGCAGAGGCTTCTGAAACCGGTCGGCGACATTGATGCCAAAATAAAGAAGCATCCTGAACTCGTGTGGAAGGTCCTGCGTTATGTCGGACTCTACGGATTCGACCTCAACAGAGAGATTTACAACGCGATTCAGTCGAACCGCGAGCTGGCAACGATCGTTGACAAGGATGTAATTCTCAATGAATTCACGACGGCAATGACGGGCAACTACGCGGGTAAATTCCTCAAGATGCTGAAGGGTCTTGGTCTGCTCGAGGCCATAATAGGACCGGACGGCAAGTCTTCACTGCCGAGAGAGAAGAAGGATTACGATAAGCTTTCGGATAACATCGACAGGACTAAGAAGATTCCGATCAGAAGACTTGGCCTCTTCTATCTTGTATTTGACAAGAACTACCACAAGGCGCTGCACTACCTGCCTCAGGAGGAGGAGAGCCTGGATTATCTTGAGGACGCCAAGAGACTTTGCCCTAAGCTGCACTTCTGCAGAAACGACGAGGCACTCAAGGACTTCATCGCCAAGTTCGGATGGGGGAAGTACAACTTCTACGACAAGCTTCTCAAGGCTCAGAACATAGTGTTTGAACTGGACAACCAGCAGCAGGTGGCACGTGACGCGATCATCAAGCTCATCCTGCAGCAGAAGCAGCCTATCTTCGTAGAGGACATGGTAATCGACGCGGACGACATCATCGAAGCGGGCATTACCGATGATCCTGACAGAGCGGAGTATCTGCTCGAGCTCCTGCTCACACCTGTCCACAGAGACATGGAGAACAATCAGAGAGACAAGCTTCTCAAGTACGCCAGGGCTTTCAACAAGAGCCGCCTCAGGAGGACATTCAGAGACGTTACATGGCTGAGATAATGGAGTATGAAGGCGTTATTGCCGAGATAATATTTCATAACAAAGAAAACGGCTACACAGTAGCCGTTTTTGAGCTTGAAGAAGACGCGTTTACCATAGTGGGAACGATGCCCGGAGCCGCTGCAGGCAAAAGCTGCCGCATCCAGGGTGAGTTCATCGACGATCCCAGATACGGAGAACAGTTCAAAGTCAGCGCGTATGAAGACGTCATGCCTTCGACCAAGGAGGGGATAAAAGACTTCCTGTCTTCGGGAACAATAAAGGGCGTCGGCAAGAAGACTGCGGCGGCAATAGTGGCGAAATTCGGGGAAGATACCTTCGACATAATCGAAAAGCATCCGGAGAGACTTTGCGAGGTTTCGGGAATCGGCGAAAAAGTGGCAGGAAGAATCGCCGAGGCTTTTGCGGTGCACAGGGAATTCGCCAGGGTGAGCATGACTTTGCAACAGTACGGCATAACTGCCTCACAGACCATGAAGCTGTATGCGGTGTACGGCGCCGACACGGTGGAGACTGTTCTGGAGAACCCTTACCGTCTGACTGAAGATGTCTTCGGAATAGGATTCAAAAAGGCCGACTCCATCGCAGCCAAGATCGGAATCGAGCCCGACGACGCTTTTCGAATCAGAAGCGGAATTAAGTTCACTTTGAGCTGGTTTGCAGGCGAAGGCAATACGTATCTGCCTGAGGATGTGCTGTGCGAAAAGGCGGGGATACTCCTCGAGCAGCCGCGCGAACTGATTGCGTCCCATCTGGAGCAGATGGCGTTCTTCGGGGATGTCCACATCGACATTATCGAGGGACAGAGAGTCGTCTATCTGGCGGCGTTCTACATGGCAGAGCAGAATGTAGCGGGGAAGATAAGGGTTCTCGTGAATTCTGATCTTAAGCCTATAATGGGTCAGCCTGAGACGCTCATTGAAAGAACCGAGGCGTCCACGGGCATAAAGCTTAGCGAGCAGCAGAAAAAAGCCGTAATGAACTGCCTGGGCGAGGGCGTGTCGGTGATAACAGGCGGCCCGGGAACAGGCAAGACGACCATAATCAACACTATAATCAACATACTGGAAGACAGCGGACTCAAGACGGCGATTGCCGCGCCGACAGGCAGAGCGGCAAAGCGCATAACTGAGACGAGCGGTCATCCGGCATCGACCATACACAGGCTTTTGGAGTACACTTTCTTTGACAGCGGCAGAGGCGATTTCGGAAGAAACGCGGATAACCCGCTGGAATATGACGCTGTAGTAGTGGACGAAGCATCGATGATAGATCTGATGCTGATGAACGGTCTGGTAAACGCCATACTTCCGGGAAGCAGATTCATAATCGTCGGAGACGATGATCAGCTGCCTTCTGTAGGGGCCGGAAACGTTCTGCGCGACATAATATCAAGCGAGTATGTTCACTGCACAAAGCTGAAGGAAATCTTCCGTCAGGCAGGCGAGAGCATGATAGTCGTCAACGCTCACAGAATAAACCGCGGCGAGTATCCGGACTGCAACGCGAAGGACAAGGATTTCTTCCTCCTCCGCAGAAAGACAGAGAAGGAAATGCTGGAGACCATCAAGGAGCTCTGCCTGACTCGTCTTCCCGAGTACTACGCGGATCTTGTTCCGGGGGGACTGAAGCCTGTCAGGGACATACAGGTGCTGACGCCGGTTAGAAAGGGGACGCTGGGATGCATCAGCATGAACAAAGACCTTCAGCAGATTCTGAATCCGCAGGTTTTCGATGAGTTCGGAGAACCGGAAAAGGCGGAGAAGACTTACGGCGACAAGCTCTTCAGAGAGGGAGACAAGGTCATGCAGATCCGCAACAACTACGAACTCCAGTGGAAGAACAGGGAGGATTTCACTGACGGGGAAGGAATATTCAACGGCGACGTGGGATTTGTACAGACCATCGACCATGAGTTCGGAGAGATGACAGTTGTGTTTGACGATGTGCGTCATGTCACATACAACTTCAGCCAGCTCGATGAACTGGAACTTGCATACGCGGTGACTGTGCACAAGAGCCAGGGAAGCGAATTCCCTATAGTGGTGATGCCGATGAGCTGGTTCCCGCCAGTGCTTGCGACGAGAAATCTGCTGTACACCGGCGTGACCAGAGGTAAGCAGATAGTCGTACTGGTCGGTTCTGAGGACAAGATGAACGGGATGGTCGACAACAACAGGATTAGCCAGCGCTACTCAGGACTGGCGTGGAGACTGAAGAAATTCTTTGACATAGACAACTGAGGTGAGATGATATGCGGACAATAAAACAACGAATTGCGG
>JAFRCM010000026.1 GCA_017404365.1 Bacillota bacterium | reverse complement strand
TAGGTAAGGCCAGCTTCGATTCTTTTTTCGTTTGGTAAGTCTACACCGGCTATACGAGCCATATTTTCCTCCTGTTCCCATCTTCCGTCACGCTGCCGCGTCTCTTACCTGAGCGGGCGTAATATAAACGGGATGTTCTAAAATAAGTGATAATTTGATCAGCCCTGCTTTTGCTTGTGCTTAGGGTTCTCACAGATAACCATTACTTTACCTTTTCTCTTGATTACCTTGCACTTTTCGCATATAGGCTTTACGGAAGCTCTTACTTTCATTTGTTCCTCCTTTATGCTTCTTGCGGCTAGGTTATGCCTTGCCTCTCCATGTGATCCTGCCCCTGGTCAGATCGTAAGGTGAAAGCTCCACCTTGACCTTATCCCCTGGGATAATTCTGATGTAGTTAGTTCTGATTTTACCCGAAACGTGAGCCAGTACTTTGTGGCCTGTTTCGAGTTCAACTATGAACATTGCGTTTGGCTGTGCTTCTACAACTACGCCTTCAGCTTCTATGACATCCTTTTTTGCCATTAGTTTTCCTCCCGGCTATTCGCCCAGAGTGAGCAGCTCTGGCTCACCATCTGTAATGACTACAGTATTTTCATAATGTGCTGACAGTTTACCGTCAATCGTAACTACGGTCCAGTCATTGGATAACGTTCTGACGTTATACGTACCTTCGCATATCATCGGCTCGATGGCAAATACCATGCCCTTCGCCAGACGCGGTCCTCTACCTGCCTTCCCGAAGTTCGGGATCTGCGGGTCCTCGTGCATCTGCTGTCCTACGCCGTGCCCCACGTAATCTCTGATTACGCTGAAGCCCTCGCTTTCGGCAGATACCTGGATCGCGTGTGATATGTCGGACAGTCTGCAGCCGACCTTGCAGAACTCAAGTCCCGCAAAAAAACTGTCCCTGGTAGCTTCTATCAGATGCTTCGCCTCCTCGCTGATCTCGCCTACGGCGTAGGTCCTGGCGGCGTCGCTCACATATCCTTTGTATGTGGATCCAACATCAACGCTTACAATGTCGCCTTCTCTCAGAATTCTTTTTTTATCAGGAATCCCATGAACGACTTCTTCGTTGATTGAGACGCAGGCGCTGGCCGGAAATCCGCCGTATCCCAGAAAGGTCGGGGTCATTCCGGCTCCGCGTATCGTCTTCTCAACGAAATGATTTACATCGGCGGTTGAAATGCCTGGTTTGATGACATTCTCCAGTTCCTTAAGAATGTATCCTGTCACCTTACCCGATTCTCTCATCAGCTCTATTTCTGAGTCTGATTTGATAATTATCATGCCTTATTCTCCTAAAATGCCGACTATTGTATTGAATACATTTTCAAGTCCTGTTGTTCCGTCAATATGCGCGATATTGCCGGCTTTCTCATAGTAATCTATGAGAGGTTTTGTTTCCTTGTTGTAAACCTCGATTCTGTTCGCAGCTGTCTCTTCGTTGTCATCCTTTCTCTGGATGAGCTCAGCTCCGCAGACATCGCAGATGCCTTCCTGCTTTGGAGGGATGTTTACAACATGGAATGATGCTCCGCACTTGGAGCAGACTCTTCTGCCTGTAAGTCTGACCATCAGTTCTTCTCTGTCGACATCGATGTCGAGCACGTTGTCGATCTTTGAACCTCTGGCTTCAAGGAACTTGTCCAGTTCCTCAGCCTGGAAAACTGTTCTTGGGAATCCGTCGAGAAGGAATCCGTTCTTGCAGTCGTCCTTGGTCAGTCTGTCAGTTGCGATTTCTACTACCAGTTCGTCAGGAACCAGCTGGCCCTTGTTCATGTATTCCTGGGCCTTCTTGCCGAGCTCTGTTCCGTTCTTGATGTTCTCTCTGAAAATGTCGCCTGTTGAGATATGAGGAATGTTGTACTTCTCAATTATCCTGGCGGCCTGGGTGCCTTTGCCTGCTCCCGGAGGGCCTAATAATATTAAATTCATTTTTTACCTCCTACTTGAGGAAACCGCTGTAGTTCCTCATTACCATCTGGTTCTCAAGCTGTTTCATTGTATCGAGTGCAACACCGACTGCGATCAGAAGTGATGTTCCTCCGAAGTGGAAGGACAGACCTCCGAGCTGGCTGACTATGGTCGGCAGTATTGCTACCAGAGCCAGGAATATTGCACCGACGAAAGTAATTCTCGTCATTACTCTGTTCAGGTATTCGACAGTAGTCTTTCCAGGTCTGATACCAGGAATGAATCCGCCGTTTGCCTTCAGATTCTGCGCAACCTCCATCGGGTTGAATGTAACTGATGTATAGAAGTATGTGAAGAATATGATCAGTACCGCGTTGAACGCCGCGTATACCCATACGCCCGGTGAACCCGTAGGCGCGAGCCACTTCTCTACCCACATCGCCGCGTCACCCTTCGCATTCATGAAGTAGGTGATTGTCAGCGGGAACTGCAGGAACGCCATGGCGAAGATTACAGGGATAACGCCGGCCTGGTTGACCTTGAGAGGAATGTGTGTGGCCTGTCCGCCATACATCTTTCTTCCTACAACTCTCTTGGCGTACTGTACAGGGATTCTTCTCTGACCCTGCTGTACCATGATGATTCCTACGATTACTGCTGCGCAGAAGAGCAGGAATACGATCAGGGTAACAATGCTCATGGTGCCTTCAGTCAGCTTGCCCCAAATTTCCTGACATGCGGACGGCAGTCTTGCTATGATGCCCGCGAAGATAATCAGTGAAATTCCGTTGCCTATTCCGTTCTCGTTGATCTGCTCGCCGAGCCACATCAGGAATGCGGTACCGGCTGTCAGTACAAGTACGATTACGATGACTGAGAATACGTCAGTACTGATGAGCGCCTGTCTGAACAGACCGATCGTCACGCCGATTGCCTGTACAACTGCCAGAGCAACTGTAAGGTATCTCGTGTACTGCGCTATCTTCTTTCTTCCTTCCTGTCCTTCTCTCGACAGCCTTTCCAGTGCAGGAATGGCTATCGTAAGGAGCTGGAGTATGATGGATGCTGTGATGTAAGGTGTGATGCTCAGCGCGAAAATTGTGAAGTTGCTGAACGCACCTCCTGAGAACAGATTGAACAGAGCGAAGAGTCCTGTGTCACTGTCAAAGGTCTGTGCCAATACTTCCCTGTCCATGCCAGGAACCGGTATCTGAGCACCGATTCTGAATATAAGAAGCATACAAAGAGTAAATATGATCTTCTTACGTATGTCCGGGATGTTCCACGCCTTTGATACTGTTCTTAACAAATCCATCAGATCACCTCTGCCTTTCCTCCGGCAGCTTCAATTTTCTCAACAGCGGTCTTGCTGAACTTGTGAGCCTGAACTGTCAGACCCTTTTCCAGCTCGCCGTTTCCGAGGATTTTGATGCCGTCCTTGACCTGCTTTGCAAGTCCTGCTTCCTTCCTCATTTCCGGTGTAACTGTAGCGCCCGCATCGAACCTGTTCAGTTCGCTAACGTTCAGTACTGTGTACTCCGTTCCCCAGATATTCTTGAATCCTCTCTTAGGAATTCTTCTGTAGAGAGGCATCTGTCCGCCTTCGAAACCGAGTCTTACGCCGCCGCCTGATCTGGACTTCTGTCCGTTCATTCCTCTGCCGGCAGTCGTTCCGTTTCCGGTTCCTGTTCCGCGGCCCTTTCTCTTAGGAGCTCTAGTTGCTCCTTCAGAAGCCTTTAATTCATGAAGTTTCATCTGTACGGCACCTCCTTATAACTCTTCTACAGTTAAGAGATGCGGAACCTTGTTGATTGCTCCTCTTGTCTGCGGACAATCGACCAGTTCAACTGACTGATGCATCTTCTTAAGTCCTAACGCTTCAACTACTTTTCTCTGCTTAGGGGAAGCGCCAATAACACTTTTTGTCAATGTGACTTTAATCATTTTTGCCATTTTTACTTCCTCCTTATCCTAAGATTTCTTCCTTAGTCTTGCCTCTTTTCCTGGCGACTTCTTCGACAGTAGTGAGGGCTTTGAGGCCTTCCATTGTCGCGTAAGCCATGTTACCGGTGTTGTTGGAACCGATTGACTTAGCTCTGATGTCCTTGACGCCTGCGGCTTCCAGAACTGTACGTACTGATGAACCCGCGATTACGCCTGTACCAGGGGCAGCCGGCATGAGCAGCACTTTGCCTGCTCCGAATATACCCAGCTGTCTGTGAGGGATAGTTGTTCCTACTGTAGGAACCAGTATTACATTTTTCTTAGCATCTTCCGTCGCTTTTCTTACCGCTTCAGGAATCTCCAGTGCCTTGCCCAGGCCAACGCCTACGTGACCTTCGCCGTCGCCGACAACCACTGTTACGGAGAATCTCATGTTTCTTCCGCCCTTAACGGTCTTGGCAACTCTTCTGATGCTGACGATTGTTTCGTTTAACTCCAGATTTGAAACGTCTAAAGCTCTTCTCATCTTGTTACCTCCCGTTAAAATTTCAGTCCTGCGCTGCGGGCTCCGTCGGCCAGTTCCTTCACTCTTCCGTGATAGAGGAATCCGCCTCTGTCGAAGCATACTGTTTCGATACCCTTCTCCAGCGCTCTCTTGGCGATAGCTTCTCCAACTGCCTTAGCAGCTTCCTTGTTGCCGCCATACTTGATGTCGGCCTTGAGTTCCTTTTCAGTGCTTGATGCGCTTGCCAGCGTTACGCCGTTGACGTCATCAATAATCTGAGCGGAAATGTTCTTGTTACTTCTGAATACGCAGAGTCTAGGCATTTCAGGAGTGCCGCTGAGATTTTTTCTGATGCGCGCGTGTCTGACGAGACGCTTGTCATTTCTGCTTTCTCTTGCCATTGTGCTTTACTCCTTTCCTTAACCTGCAACGCCGGTCTTACCTTCTTTTCTACGAACGTATTCGCCTTCGTATCTGATACCCTTGCCCTTGTAAGGTTCAGGCTTTCTCCAGGCTCTGATGTTCGCAGCATAGTTTCCGACCAGTGCTTTATTTATACCTTTAACGACTACTGTGTTTGCATCCGGGCACTCCGTTTCGATTCCTTCCGGATCAGGAAGTTCGATCGGGTGTGAGTATCCCAGATTCATAACGAGTTTCTTACCCTTCTTTTCGGCCTTGTAGCCAACGCCGACCAGCTGAAGCTTCTTCTGGAAACCGTCTGTTACGCCGATCACCATGTTGTTGATGAGTGTTCTGGCCAGACCGTGCTGTGATCTGTCTTCAGCATTGTCGCAGCTTCTCTTGACTTCGAGAACGCCGTCCTTGATCTCGACCTCGAGCAGGTCGCTGATCTTTTCCTGCAGCTGTCCCTTAGGACCCTTGACGGAAACAACGTTGCCGTCAACTTTTACTTCTACGCCGGCAGGAATGTTGATTGTCTGAAATCCTATTCTTGACATTTTATATACCTCCTACCATACGTAACAGATTACTTCGCCGCCGATTCCCAGTTTTCTGGCTTCCTTGTCGCTGATGACTCCCTTTGAAGTAGAGATGATAGCGATACCGAGTCCGCCGAGAACTCTAGGAATTTCGTTTGCCTTTGCATAAGTCTTGAGTCCAGGCTTTGAAATCTTCTTGATTCCGCTGATGACTCTTTCCTTATCAGCACCATACTTCATTGTAACTTTGATGATGCCCTGCTTGTTGTCGTCGATTACTTCGAAGTCTTCGATGTAACCCTCTTCCTTCAGTATTCCCGCGATTGACTTCTTCATCTTTGAAGCAGGAATTTCAACTGTCGGATGTCCTGCGGTGTTTGCGTTCCTGATTCTGGTCAGCATATCCGCAATCGGATCTGTCATTGCCATTTCTTAAATTCTCCTTCCTCCGCCAGTTTTGCGAGACCTATCACGACGAACTAAGTGAGTCGATGAAGGTCCGCCGCCATATGTCACAGCGCTTTAGCGCATGGTGACTAACGGCGCCGTATTGTGCAACTTAACGGATAGTAGTTCTAACTTTTATCAATATTACCAGCTGGCTTTCTTTACTCCAGGGATCTCGCCCTTGTATGCCAGCTCTCTGAAGCAGATTCTGCAGATGCCGTACTTCTTCAGTACTGAATGAGGTCTTCCGCAGATTCTGCATCTTGTATATGCACGCGTTGAATACTTAGGTTTTCTCTGCTGCTTTACTTTAAGAGATGTTTTGGCCATTATTTCCCTCCTATATTACTTCTCAAACGGCATTCCGAGATCAGCCAGAAGAGCCTGCGCTTCTTCGTCTGTCTTTGCCGTCGTAGTGAATACGATGTTCATACCCTTGATTGTATCAACCTTGTCATAATTGATTTCAGGGAAAATAAGCTGTTCTTTGATACCCATTGAGTAGTTTCCTCTACCGTCGAATGAGTTCTTGCTTACGCCTTTAAAGTCTCTTACTCTAGGAAGAGCGATGTTGATGAGCTTGTCGATGAATTCATACATGTTGTCGCCTCTGAGAGTTACCTTGGCTCCAACCGGCATGCCCTGTCTGACCTTGAAGTTAGCGATGGACTTTCTTGCCTTCGTAACTACCGGTCTCTGACCGGTGATCAGCGCGATTTCCTCAACTGCGCTTTCCAGCACTTTCGCATTTTCCTTAGCTTCGCCAAGTCCCATGTTCAGGGTAACTTTCTCAAGCTTAGGAACCTGCATGACGTTATCGTATCCGAACTGTTCCATCAGCTTCGGGAATACTTCGCTCTTATACTTTTCTCTCAATCTTGCTGTCAAAACCGTCTCCTCCTTTCTTAATCAATTTCTGTTCCGGTTGCCTTTGCAACTCTGATCTTCTTGCCGTCCTCGATCTTGTAACCGATTCTTGACGGCTTCTTAGCCTTTGTGTCATAGAACATTACGTTCGATGCGTCGATAGGACCTTCCTGATGCTTGATCTCAGCAGCTACTTTCTGAGTTTGCTTCTGATGCTTTGTCTGGATGTTTACTCCCTCGACGAGCACTTTGTTTTCCTTAGGCATTGCCTTTAATACTTTGCCAGTCTTTCCCTTATCTTTTCCGGCAAGTACGATTACTGTATCATCTTTCTTGATCTTCATTTGATACCTCCTATAATACTTCCGGTGCAAGGGATACGATCTTCATGAAGCCTTTTTCTCTGAGCTCTCTTGCTACAGGTCCGAAAATACGTGTTCCGGCAGGCTGCATGTCTTCCTTTATAATAACTGCTGCGTTCTGGTCAAACTTTACATAGCTGCCATCTGCTCTTCTGGCACCGGTCTTCGTTCTAACCACAACGGCTCTGACTACGTCGCCCTTCTTGACGACGCCACCCGGTGTTGCGTCCTTTACTGCGCAGACGATGACATCGCCGATGTTCGCATACTGACGGCTTGTTCCGCCCAGGATGCGGATGCACAGAAGTTCTTTAGCTCCGGAGTTGTCAGCCACCCTTAATCTTGTTTCAGTCTGAATCATTTCGTGGTGCCTCCTTTACTTAACCTTCTCAATGATGTTGACAAGTCTCCATCTCTTGTCCTTTGACAGAGGTCTTGTCTCCATAATTCTAACTTTATCTCCGATTTCACACTCGTTGTTCTC
>JAFRCM010000025.1 GCA_017404365.1 Bacillota bacterium | reverse complement strand
TCGGGCGTCTCCCAGATTCCATCTTCATTCCGGAACCACCTGAAGCACTGGCCGCAGTCAAATATCTGGCCCAGATCGAAGTCTTCAGCCTTGAATCCTTCGAGTGTGGCCAGATCTGTTTCCTTGCCGTTTACAATTACTGCAGTGTCTTCGTGTTTCAAAATAACTCCGCCGCTTTCTCTCTAAAGCGCTTTCCTTTTTTATTGCTTGATTTAGTGCTTGATCTAGTTCTTACCTTATATAATACTTTCTTCGCGATGATCTGTTTACACAATATCGCGAACCTGTATGTCCACCTTGTTTACATTGAAGGCCGTCATGCCCTCGATTTCATCGGCAACCCTCGACTGGAACGCTTCTGCCTTTGCAGGAAGATTGTCGCCGTACTCCATGTCTATTGACACTTCAAGCTCGATGCCCTCGTTGCGCATCTCTCTGTTTTCCTTGACCATGACATTGCCGATCGCGTTGATGCCTCCCGCATCTTCCCTTATGCAGTCTATGATGTCCGACATTACCTTTTCGGAAATGTTGTACTTGCCCATGTAGCTATATGCAGGGCGCACTACTGACTTTTCAGCGGTGTCCTTCCAGTGATCTCCTCCCGGACCGAACTCCTTGAAAATCCTCATCGGTTTCATGAAGTATCCTGAGAACTGCTTCCTGAGCTGGAAGGTCGGAGCAGGAATGACGTGCTGCCCCATCTCTTTTCTCTGCTTGCGGGCGATGCCTCTCTCCTCTTCCGTCGTTATATCCTCGATATAAATCCGTTCTGAAGGCTCAGGCAGCTCAAGACGCGCAACGATCTTATCGATCATCTCGTCTGAAGTGCCGATTATGAGCAGCGACTCGGGCTTCATGCGGGCGATGGACTCCTTTGCCTCCTCCGCCCTCTCGTCATCCGAGAAAATGGCCGCTTTGACGGCGGTGATTATGGTGCGCTGCCGCTTGGCCGATATTCCGGAAATCACCTTGTTGCGGTATATGAAAAGACCGTCGTCGATAATTCCTTCTATGTTCTTTTCCTTGCACAGGTTGATGGCCTGAAAACTTTTTCCGGTACCGCTTCTCCCTGATAACGAATAAACTTTCATATTGTATTCTTTCTATGCAGATGCTATAATCAATTCGATAATTGCAGTTATTATAAGGAGGTAATGTAATGGCTTATACAATCTCTGACGAATGCATCGCCTGTGGCGCTTGCAAAGACGAATGTCCGGTAGAAGCTATTTCAGAGGGTGACATCTATGCTATCGATGCTGATGCCTGCATCGACTGCGGTGCTTGCGCAGAGGCTTGCCCTGTAGATGCCCCTAAGGAAGGCTAGTTTCTGAATCGGGAACGTAATTCTATGACCGCTTCAATTGAAGCGGTCATTTAATTTTAAACACTCTGAAGCGCTATGTGGCTTATTTTTTATCATCAGTAGCTCTGCTCATGTGGTATGCCAGCGAGTGCAGGCTCTCGCTTATATGGACGTTCTCGACCGCGACATGAGACGGCGTCTCAATGTCTATCGGCGCGAAGTTCCAGAGACCTCTCACTCCTGCGAAGCAAAGTCTGTCCGCAACTTCCTGGGCCACTTCCTTCGTCGTGCAGATGATACCGATATCAATGTTGTTGTTCTCCACGAACTCAACGATCCCCTCGTAGTCCATGACTTCAACACCGTTTATCGACTTGCCGATCAGTTCCGGGTCGACTTCGAAGATGCCCTTGACCACGAACCCGGTCTTGTAGTAATACGTGTGGTTGACGATCGCCTTGCCCAGATTTCCGGCGCCGACCACGACCATCTTGTACTCTCTGTCCAGTCCGAGGATTGCGCTTATTTCATTGTATAATCCTTCAACGCTGTATCCGTAGCCCTGCTGCCCGAACCCGCCGAAGTTGTTCAGATCCTGTCTGATCTGTGACGCAGTATAACCAATCAGGCTGCTGAACTCGTTGGATGAAATCTTGTCCACGCCCTTCTTTCTGAGCTCGTTCAGATATCTCCTGTAACGAGGAAGCCTTCTAATTACCGCGTTGGATATTTTGGTCTGCTGTTTTTTCATATCGTTCTCTCCAGGTATTCCACCATATCCCTTATTGTGAGGAACTTCTCCGCGTCCTCATCGGGTATTTCAATGTCGAACTCGCTCTCCATCGCCATTATTATTTCAACGGCGTCAAGCGAATCCGCTTCCAGATCGTTCATCAGATTTGTGTCCATGTCCAGTTCGTCCGCGGACACTCCGATCTGATCGACAACAAGCTGTTTTACTTTATCTAGCAACATTAACGTACACCTCCAAAAGCACCCTTAATTATACCTAAATCACTCCTGCAGTTCAAGCCACTGCTCATAGCTGGCGTCAAGGGCTGCCTTGTCTTCCTCCATCTTGTCGCTGAGCGATCTGAGACGTTCGTGGTCAGTCATCACATCAGGCTTCATGAGTTCTTCGTTTATGCTTTCTATCTCTTCCTCAAGCCGCTGTATCTCTTTCTCCAGAGCTTCTTTTCTGCGGTTCAGACGGCGCTCTTCGGCTTCTCTTTCCTTCTTCAGCTTCCGCTCCTCCGCAGCTGACAGCTGTCCGCTTTCAGGTTCTGCCTGCGCCGGATCCCCGCTTCCTGCCTTTGCGAGAGACGCCACGTATTTGCTGCCTGATTCGATAAGCTGCTGCTTCTTCTCCACGTAGTAATCGTACTTGCCAAGATAGTTCACGAGTCCGTCCGATGTCAGTTCCATGATCCGCGTCGGTATTCTGTTCAGAAAGTATCTGTCATGGGATACGATTATGCAGGTTCCCGGGAACTCCAGCAGCGCTTCCTCGAAAACCTCCTTTGACTCTATGTCGAGGTGGTTCGTCGGTTCGTCGAGAATGAGCGTGTTGGCTCCAGACATCATGAGCTTAAGCAAAGCCAGTCTGGCTCTTTCTCCGCCGCTCAGATCTCCGATCTCCTGAAATACCGCATCGCCTCTGAAGAGGAATCTTCCCAGAATGTTGCGCAGCTCGCCCTCCGAGTAGAGGTGGTAGGCGTCCTGCAGCTCGCCGATGACTGTATTGCTGTCGTTCAGAAGCTGCTGCCCCTGATCGTAGTATCCGAACTGAACGTTGTGCCCGGCCCTGATGTGACCCGTGGTGCTGACCAGATCTCCCATGAGCATTCTGATGAGCGTGGTCTTGCCGATTCCGTTGGCGCCGACTATGCATACGCGCTCTCCGCGCTTGACGTCTATCGAAACATTCCTGAACAGTTCGACTCTGTTCATGCCGTAACCGAAGCTTTTGCTTAAGTCTTCAGCCTGCAGCACGTCTTTGCCGCTCTGGAAGTTCTGCCTGAAGTTCAGCTTGAGTTTGCCGTGGCCTGCGTCCGGACGTTCCATGAGATCCATTGCGCTGAGGCGCTTTTCTCTGGAAGCCGCTCTCTTGGCCAGCTTCTCGGTGCCCCGCTGCTTGAATCTGCGTATCATCTCCTCCTGGCGCTCGAGCTCCTTCTGCTGCTTCTCGTAGTGACGCATCTCGACTTCGCGCCTGTTTCTCCGCTCTTCAGCGTAGAAATCATAATTGCCTTCGTATATGCTGAGCCGCCCGTGCTCGATTTCGAATATTCTGTTGACAGTTTCGTTAAGAAAGTATCTGTCGTGGGATACGATCATTATCGTTCCCCTGTAGCCTTTGAGATACTGCTCCAGCCACTTGAGCGTACCTATGTCCAGATGGTTCGTCGGCTCGTCCAGGAACAGAATGTCCGGCTTTTCGAGGAGCAGCATGGCCAGAGCCAGCCTCGTCTTTTCTCCTCCCGACAGGGTAGAAATCTTCTTGTTGTACATGGACTCGTCAAAAGCCATGCTTGAGAGTATTCCCCTTATCTCGCTCTCGTACATGTATCCGCCCATGCGCTCATAGCGGTCGCGGATCTGTTCGTAGCGTGTCAGCGCGGCATGCTGTCCTTCTCCCTCTTCACCTGCTGCCGCGAGAAGCTGCTCCATCTCCTTCTCCATCTCCGGGAAGTGTTCGAAAATCTTTCTGACTTCCTCGATGACAGTGCGCTGGGAGTCGAATCCGCCGTCCTGCTCCAGATATCCTATCTTAAGGTCCGAGGACACGAAAAAATCTCCCCCGTCATGAGGGAGCTGCCCGGCAAGCATTCTCAGAAGAGTCGTCTTGCCGGCTCCGTTGATGCCGATGATTCCGATCCTCTCGCCGCCGTTAACGGCGAAGCTGACCTTGTCCAGCACCAGATTTGAACCGTCGTATTCCTTTGTCAGGTTGTTAGCGGAAATTACTATCATCTTTATGCAAAAGCAAACCGCCGCCGCTTACAGCGGCAGGTTAGGTATGGCGTCCAGGGTCAGATCATCCGGCCCCTTAGTCTTGTATTTGTAATATGCCGCGCAGCCTATCATGGCCGCGTTGTCCGTGCAGAGTATCGGTGACGGGTGATAGAGTCCCAGACCGTGTCTGGCGCACTCGGCCTCCATCATCTCACGAAGCCTGCTGTTCGCCGCCACGCCGCCGGCCATGACGATCTTGTCCTTGCCGAGGGACAGGGCTGCTTCCACTGTCTTGGCGACGACTACATCAAGCACAGCCTGCTGGAAGCTCGCCGCCACGTCTGCCGTGACGATCTCGCGTCCTGCCTGCTTTTCGGAGTTGACGTAGTTCAGCACGCCCGTCTTGATTCCGCTGAAGCTGAAATCCATGCTGCCTTTCTCAAGGAAGACGCGCTTGAATTCGACGGCTTCCGGATTGCCGTCCCTGGCAATCCTGTCGATGAGAGGACCACCCGGATATCCGAGTCCCAGAACGCGGGCGACTTTATCGTAGGCTTCCCCGGCCGCGTCGTCACGCGTGCTGCCGAGAACCTTAAGCTTGTTGTAATCCGTGACTTCAACTATGTTCGTGTGACCTCCCGATATTACCAGCGCCATGAACGGGGGCTCAAGCTCCTTATGCTCAATGAAGTTGGCGCAGATGTGGCCGTGTATGTGGTGCACCCCAATGAGAGGCTTGCCCGTCGCCAGAGCGTATGCCTTTGCAGTGGCGAGGCCTATGAGAAGCGCTCCTACAAGACCCGGCCCGTACGTAACGCCGATGGCGTCAATGTCATCCATGGTTGCGCCTGCATCCTCGAGGGCCTTGGCGCACACCCAGTTCACATTGTCCAGGTGATGGCGCGAAGCGATCTCCGGCACTACTCCGCCGTAGGCTTTATGTATGTCGATCTGCGAAGAGATGACATTCGAACGCACGTCGCGCCCTTCGAGCACGACTGCTGCCGCTGTCTCATCACAGCTTGATTCAATTGCGAGAATAGCGAATTTACCGTCTATCACTTTTTACTCCTCTGCCGCGGCCTTTTCCGCATCTTCTTCCGATTCTCTCTCCGGTTCGTGTCTCCACATGATCAGGGCGTCCTCGCCGCCGAATCTGTAATAGCCTTTGCGAACGCCGCAGGTCTCAAACCCGAATTTCTCATAGAGATTTATCGCCGGTTCGTTGCTCCTGCGCACCTCCAGAGTGTGATGCAGGATGCCCTGCTCTATCGTATGCTCAAGCAAAACGCATAGTATGCCTTCGGCTATCTTTCTGTTCCTGTATCCCGGACGAACCGCCACATTTGTAATGTGCCCTTCATCCAGCACCCACCACAGGCCGGCGTATCCAACGACCTTGCCGCTGTGCTGTGCCACAACATAAAACGCCCTCGGATTCTCCTCGAGCTCATATCTGATCGATTCCAGGCTCCACGGATCCGGAAAGCATAGCTGTTCTATTTCATATATGTCGCCGGCGTCCTCAGGCTTTGCCTGTCTTATTATCACATCAGCCATTGACTTTCTCCCCGGACTTCTCCGCGGCCTGCTTAGCCCTGAGTTTTCTTTCGGCCTCGGCCATGCGCATGTACTCCGGCTCGAGCCTGTCGAATGTCACTCCGCCGCCGGACGCGAACTTTTCCGCGCCGAGCAGCGCGACTTCTTCCGCTCTCTGGTATCTTATCTCTTCAGGCGCAAAGGCAATCCCCTCGCTCCTGATCTCATTTATCTTCTCCCCACAGGTATCGACGCCGTCGCCCATCATGAACACCCGGCTGTAATCTCTGATTTCCTCCATGAATTCATCGATAGTATAAGGCCCCGCCTTGACGACTTCCTTCAGAACCGCGCCGCCGGCCATGTCCTCAAACACATATCCTCCGCCGTACACCTGGCTTCTGCGGGCGTCAAGGATAGGGCAGATGAGCGCTCCTGCCTTTGCATCGTCCGTAGAAGAAGCTCTCATGGCCAGAGCCTCGAGACTCGAAACCGGAACGCACGGAATGTCTCTGACCTGAGACAGGGCTCTGGCGGTTGATACGCCGATTCTGATTCCCGTGAAAGATCCCGGGCCGTTCGACACTGCGATTGCCGACAGGTCATCGATTGATATTTTCGCATCAGAAAGAACCTGCCTGATCTGAGGTGTCAGATTCTGCAGGTGTGAATACCTGTCGTGGCCTTCCACATGAGCCAGTATTTTCAGACCGTCCGTTCCGCATGTCTGCTGTCCGTCAGTCGCTCCGCCTCCGGCAAGCGCCACCGACGCGAACGCTCCTGTTGTTTCAATCGCTAGCATATACATGTGTCCTCGTTTCCGCCTTCTATTCTGTACTCGCGTTCCTCTTCACCCGCGCCGCGGTCAATGCGGATTATGACCGCGTCCTCGGGAAGAAGCTCCTCGATCAGATCCGCCCATTCGACGACACAGACGCCGTCGCCGTAAAAATACTCCTCATATCCCAGCTCATACATCTCATCGGGATCCGCGATTCTGTAGACATCAAAATGGAAAAGAGGAATACGTCCGCTTCTGTACTCTCTTATAATATTAAAAGTCGGGCTCGTGACTGTCTCAGTAACTCCGAGCCCTCTGGCTATGGACTTGGTCAGAGTGGTCTTGCCTGTTCCCAGGTCACCGATGAGCGCGATGACCGTTCCCGGAACCGCGACGCGTCCCATGGCCTCGCCCAGCTTTTCTGTTTCTTTTTCACTTGCTATATGCAGTATCTTGTTCATTTGCAGTGTGCCGCGCCGCCTACGCTTTGTGCAGGAACGGCGAAATACGCTTGTAAATCAGGAATGTGAAGACTGAGTTCGCCACCCACTTGATGAGGTTGAACAGCAGTATGAACGGCATCAGATCGACTACAACTGCGCGCATTCCCTCGCCGCCGTAGTAGTACGGAGTGATGAAATAGTTTGCTATGCCCATGACCACTACTGTGACAACTGTCGCGATCAGCACGCCGATGACGGCCGTCTTCTTGGTCTTGTGTCTCTTGTAGATGAGCGACGCGATCAGTACGAATGTACCTGATGAAATCACGTGCATTATGAATCCGTAGATCTGATCTCCGCCGAGCAGGAACGCCTGTATGAAGCTCACGATAAACGTGATAAGCAGTCCCGCTACAGGTCCGAACGCGAACGCGGAAATTACGATTGGAATGTCCGCGAAGTCGTAGGTCAGGAATGAGACCATCGGCAGGATCGGGAATCTGAAGAGTCCCAGTACGCATGCGATGGCAGCCATCATGCCCATCTTGGCGATGAGCTTGGCCGAATACTTATTCTGATTGTTGAGGTTTTCTGTCATTTATTTATCTTCCTTTTTATCTGCTTACGCAGTTTATTCATACATTTCAAACACGGCTTCCATGGTCATGTCGTTCATGTTCATTGGTTTGTCGCCGTGTACTTTTTCGCTCTGTTTTTCAGGGAAAGGCTCCAGCATGTGAAGACCGCCCTTCTCAACAGGATCCCACGGATCATCTACGCGCTTGCCTAAGATGTTGTTCTCAAGCGCGCGGATGACTCCGCTGTGCGCAACGATTATTATATCCTTCGCGTCGTCGTTCCTCAATATGTTTCTGAGCGCTCCGAGAACCCTGTACTGCATGTCATAAAAGCTCTCCGCTCCGCGAATCTTAAAACTGTAGATATCACGGCCTCTGCGCTCGTATTCTTCAGGATACTTCTCGGCTATCTCCCTGATCGGATGCCCGTCCCAGCTGCCGAGACTGATTTCCCTCAGTCCCTCGTCCGCGCGCACTCTGATCGGTCCGCCCGTCATCTCAGCCAGCTGCGGGTATTTCCTGTTTATCTCCTCGGCGATTATGTCCGCCGTCTCCTTCGCTCTCGAAAGGTCGCTGCAGTATATTCTCTCGATGGCCGGCATGGGTTCCTTGCCGAACTTATCCATTCCAAGCAGTTCCGCTTCAACGTCCTCGGCCATGAGACCCGTAATTTCCTGTCCCAGCTTCGCAGCCTGCTCCCGGCCTTCATCAGACAGCGGCACATCGTACTGGCCTATGAACATCGGCTCTTCATGCTGTCTTGTCTCACCGTGTCGAACCAGGATTATACGCTTCCTTGCTGTCAGCAGCTCCAGCTTCTCTCTGGCAAAACCTTTAGCAACGAACTTCTTTATGTCTTCGTATCCTTCAGGCGTATCCATGTCCAGGATGCAGCCTTCTTCTCCGGTCTCCACCCTCACCATGGAGTCAGTGTATCTGTCGGTTATCGCAGCAAGCCCGCCCTGTCCGTCCGAGCTGAGAATCTCATCTATGCGGCACGCCGGTATGTACAAGGGATGCCCCTTCTTTCCTTCGAACAGCGCTACTGCAAAAGCATCAGATCCTGCCTTGTCCATGACCGCGCGCATAACGCTTACGCTTATCAGCGGACAGTCGACCGGCATCAGAAGATATCCTTCCTTGCCGGATTGTCCTGCCTTTGCGAGACCTGTCTGTACAGATGAGAACATGCCGCTCTCGTAGTCTTCGTTGAAGGCTTCGCTCACGCCATTACGCGCAAGAACTTCCGCGAGCTGATTTCTTTCGTGGCCCGTAACGACGGTTATGTCCGTCAGCCCGGCGGCATTTGCGGTCTCGACAAGTCCTTCGATTGCCGTACGTCCGTCTACAGGAAGCAACGGCTTGAAAGCCTTCATCCGCGAGGAAAGTCCGGCTGCCAGAATCACTGCTCCGAAGCGTACACCGTATTCTTCACTTTTATCTCTGTTGTATCCAATTCGCATATGTCTTTTTACTCGTGAATCTGCCTCATGCTCTCCGCGTGGCGCGCCGCCGCGGTCGCTTCATTGCGGTCCGCGCGCACCATGATCATCTCCGCCGCGATGCTTATGCTTATCTCCTCAGGTGTCTCTGACTTTATGTCAAGGCCAATCGGTGCGTATACGCTGTCCAGCTCTTCCTGAGAGAAACCCTCTTTCAGAAGTGTTTCACGCAGAATGCTGTTCTTGTGGCGGCTTCCGATCATGCCAAGGTATGCGTGAGGTTTTCTCAGGGCCTGACGAAGCACCTGCAGATCGCCTCTGTGCCCTCTTGTGACAATGACGAGGAAGCTGTCCTCATCCGGTTCGATCTCGTCAAAGCAGTGATCGAAGTCGTCGCACACGATTGTCCTGGACTCCGGAAAACGCTCTTCGTTCGCGTAATCCGCTCTGTCATCTATGATCGTAGTCTCGAAATCTATGTGCCTGAGCACCGGATCGAGAGCCAGCGCTACGTGACCCCCGCCGAAGATGTATGCCTGTGATGAAGTCTTGAAATCTTCCACGAAGCTTCCCGGATTCTTTGGGTCCACGTACTGAATCTGGATCGTAGCGTCTCCGCCGCACCCCATCTTCAGGGCGTTATCGCCCGTAGCGTTCTCATCGAGAACGAACTCGTAGGTGCGCAGTTTTTCCTTCGTCTTCAGCTGCTCGCGGCAGCGTTTTTCAGTCTCGGCCTCGATGAGCCCGCCGCCGACTGTTCCCCATGTCTTCTCTTCGAAGTTCATGAGCAGCACAGCGTCACGTTTTCTCGGCGCGCTGCCTTCTGTAGCTATTACCTTCGCGATTACGAAAGGTACGTTTTCTTCAATGAACTTTCTGGCTATGTATGAAATCTTGTCAGCCATAATATGACCTCTCTGTTATTCTTCTCCCGGTATGATTTTATCCAGGCGCTTCAGCTGGCTGCCGCACGGACAGACATCGAAGACCCACCTGCTGTAATAACCTGTTCTGTATCTGATCAGCGGCGCGTCCTCTCTGTTCAGCGTGGTAAGGACGATCTCGCCATAGTCACTGAATCCCGGAGTTTTAGGCGATTCAAACCTGATTACTTCCTCCGTCACCGGATTGATGAGTTCGATGAACAGATCCGCCTCGCGGATGTGACTGCCCTGACCGTAGCCGCAGCTGGCCGCAATTCCCAGCCCCGCCGCTGGAATGTCACTGAACTCGAAGATCATCGCCTGAAAGGTCTCTTCCAGCATCATGACCGTTTTGTTCGGCGCGAATCCGCCGGTCAGAAGAATGCTTCTCAGGTAGATATCGTCAGCGCCTGCTTCCGCTTGGCGGGCCGCCGCTCTGGCCAGCGCCACCATGTGGGTCGGTGAGGCGATCACGCTTGTGACGCCTTCTTCTCTGATGAGCTGCAGGATGCTGTCCGCCTCCTCTCGTCCGCCGGTTTCTTTTTCAGCAAAAGGCTCGCCGTACTCTACTGTTTTCGCACCGATGCGTTTCGCCGCTTCAGCGAACAGATGCCCTGCCGAACCGTCTTCCAAAGGCATCAGCAGCAGGACGGTATCCGTTTCATCCACCAGCATGCTCAGGCAGCCTTTGCAGAATCCCAGTTCCCGCATCGTATCCGCGCCCTTTGGCAGCGACTTAGTTGGAGGAATCTCTATCCACCTGTCGTAATTTGTCTTCTCCAGAATCCCCGTGAGTTTTTCCCTGGCATAAAGATCGATTGCCTGCCGCAATGTCATCATTCCCAGGTCATCTCTGTCTGCCAGCTCTTCACTTAAAAATTCCGCGGTCCAGTTATCTAAACCCAGTTCCATGTCTTCTATCCTCCGGTTACATTACCGGCTTCTGGGCTACGAGAATAAAGTATCCCAGATCGCGCTTTTTACTGTCCGAATCGACCTCCACGCCTGCGTCCTCAAAAGACAGAACGCGCATCCCCAGTTCTTCTTCAATCATTCTGATGAGAGGTTCCTTATAGAATGCTCCCTCAAAGCAGAAATCCGTAAAGTGGCTCGGCGTTCCTCCGTCGCAGTCCCCCTCGTTGTGAGGCATGCGCGCCTGACGGGCCGCTTCAATGGCCACCGCCCTGACCTGCTGCGGGTCTGGATCCTTCTCATAGTAGTCTGTGATGATGAGTCTGCCGCCCTTCTTCAGCACGCAGTACGCTTCATGCATAGCCTCGTCCGGCTGGGGCATGGCGCTCAGTGAGCATTCCATCATGATGCCGTCAAATGTGTAAGACATGTAATCATCCAGGAACGTGCCGTCACCGAACTTCACATCGATGCCCGGGAAAGTCTTTTTGGCCGTGTCGATCTTGGCCAGATTGATGTCTATGCCTTCAGCCTTCAATCCCATTTTGTTCAGGTAATCTACTGTATCGCCTTCACCGCATCCGATATCCAGAATGCGGCTTCCCATCTTGTAGTTTGCTGTTTCAAGGGCTTTATCCGTTACCTCGAATCCGCCCGGCCTTGTGATTGCCATCTCATTCCTCCGTCTTTTTGTCATCCGAGTTTATATTATAACATGAAAAAGGCTGACCCGCCTTATGCGTCAGCCTATAATTCTAATATTCCCTGATGCAAATACTATTTTCCAATCATGACTGAAGTTGCCTTGATAACTGCTGTCGCTTCGCTGCCAACAGTCAGGCCCAGTTCTTTGATGGCTGCCATGGAAATCGTTGCACTTATAACATTTTCGCCCAGGGCCCTGATCTTCACGATACCATTGACTGCACCTTCCTCTACGGCAATAACCTCGCCCGGGAACTGATTTCGTGCACTCAAACACAGATCACCCTTGCCGACCATGACTTCTGTAGCCTTGATGACAGCTACCGCTGCATCGCCTACCTTCAAATCAAGGTCTTTGATGGCTGCCATAGAGATGGTCGCGCTGACTTTACTTCCGTTTACGTCGAGGGCTACGATACCGTTAACGGCCCCTTCCGTAATGTCTGTAACAATTCCCTCAAACTGATTTCTCGCGCTTAATGCGTATTTCATATTAAACCCTCCTTATATTTCTTGGTAGTGTCAACTCTTACACTACTAACTCTTCCTAAACCTTAGTATTTTCAAGGGCTCAAGCCTTTTCTACAAAGAAAAGAGCAATTACCCCCTTTTTTGGTACAATGTTCTTGCGACAAAACCTTATACGCGAAAGGATTAATTGCTCATGA
>JAFRCM010000024.1 GCA_017404365.1 Bacillota bacterium | reverse complement strand
AGGATGAAGATGACGGCGATGATGAAGATGACGGCGATGATGAAGACAGCGATGACGACGAAGATGAAGATGAAGATTCCGGCAAGTACGCCGATACTGAATACGCGAAGATCTACAAAGACTGCAACAAAGAAATGAAATCCGCGACAAAGAAGTACGTGGACGAGCTGAACGATAAGGCGTCATCCCTTTCGAAGAGCGAGCTCTACGACGAAACGCAGGCGAGAATCGATGATCTCAAAGAAGTTTACGACAAGGGTAAGGACAAGATGGTCAAGACCATGCTCGCAAGCACGGAGGATGATGAAAAAGCGTACAAGAAATACTTCAACAAGATGACGGAAGCCTACACGGAATATACACGCGAGATTACATCTGCTTATACAGACGCGTTCTAAATGCGCAGCCGGAAAAACGCAAAACAGAGGAGCCTCTGAGAAGGCTCCCTTTTTATTGCTTTTGCAGTTGGACTTTAGTATTCGATCTCCCCGCCCAGAGCGGCGAAATCCTTGTAGAAATCAGGATATGATTTTGTCACCGCTATCGGATTTGTCAGATAGACCGGTTCGCGGCACAGACACGAGGCTACCGCGGCTGACATTGCGATGCGGTGATCTCCGTAGCTGTCCACGTGACCGCCCTCGAGAAAAGCCTTTCCCGTAAATGATAGCCAGTCGCCGCCGTAGGATATGTCCGCGTCCAGATTGTAGAGTACAGAGTATATCGCCTTTAGACGATTTGACTCCTTAAACCTCAGTCGCTCGCCGTGAGTGATCATGGACGTCCCTTCGGCAAAGGACATCAGCACTGCGAGCAGCGGTGAGAGGTCCGGCGTCTGGGCGACATCTATTTCAGTGCCTTTGAGTATCGAAGCTTTTGAACGGATGCTCACCGTGCCGTCCACCTGAGGCTGTATGTCAAGATCCGCGCCCATGTCCGCAAGCACGCTCAGAATTTCCTTATCCCACTGGCTTGATTCAAGACGAAGTCCGGTTACGGTAATATCTCCGCTGAGAGATCCGGCCGCTAGCCAGAAAGCCGCGTTGGACCAGTCGCCGTCCAGAGTTATACCCGGCTTTTCCCTGTAGGTCTGATTTCCGGGAACTGAATACTTAAGGAAACCGCTTTCCGCTTCCGAGACTTCAACATCAATGCCGAATGACTCGAGAACATCCAGAGTCATGTCCACGTAACCCGCGGACTCAAGTTCAGTCGTCAGTATGATCGTGCTGTCATCGTCAAGCAAAGGCAGGGCGAACAGCAGTCCCGTTATGAACTGGGAGCTGATGTTGCCGGCCAGGACGTATTCGCCCGGAACGAGCCTGCCTGTAACCGAGCAGATTTCCTTGAAGCGGTCAGTGTTCTTGTTGGAACCCATCCGGAAGCTGCAGCCGTGGCGTTCCATTTCCTCTTTCAGCGGTGAAAGCGGTCTGTCCGGAAGTCTGCCGGTACCCAGAAAGGTAGCGCTGTCCTTCAGCGCCATGACGACCGGCAGCAGAAACCGCAGGGTGGACCCGCTCTCTCTGCACTCCAGATAAGGAGTGTTCTTGTCGAGCTGGCTTATGCACGCCATGGTGGCTTCAATATCATCGGAGAACGCCGGGATCTCCACGCCGTCATCAAGCGCTGCGCCCTGAATCTCCGAAAGCTTTCTGGCTATCAGGATTCTGTGGGCGTGGGACTTTGACGGCATGGCTTCTATCGTCCCCGTTAGTTTACGCGGTGTGATCTTTATTTCCATAACCTTACTCCTCTGGCGATGAAACCTTCCAGTTCGCTGACCGGAAGCTCCTTCGTTTTGCAGCGGCCCGGCTGGTCGGGGTAAACAATGATGATTTTATCTGAAACGCGCTTTTTGTCGCCCGCTGCCGCTTCGGCGAGCTGCGGCGCCTTTAATTCTTCGTATTTAGGGTATGCAAAGGCATCAATGACATTTTTAATCAGTCCCGATACGGGGGTCATGCTCCATTCGAGATCGTCAGCCGCAAGGGCTGTCAGATACATTCCGTTCATTACCGCGCAGCCGTGAGGAACAGTGTATCCGCTGCACTTTTCGATGGCGTGACCGATCGTGTGTCCGAAGTTGAGAAGACGGCGGCTGCCGCTTTCGCGCTCGTCCGCTTCCACTATTTCCTTCTTGACCTGTATTGCTTTGACGATAGCCTCGGAGATGTTTTCGCCGATGCAGTCAAAGATGGTTCCATCCGCAATGAATCCCGCCTTTATTATTTCCGCCAGTCCGTTCAGCAGTTCGTCCTGACTGAGAGTGTCTAAAACGGCAGGGTCTATCAGAACGAGGCTCGGCTGCCAGAAGGTACCGATCATGTTCTTGCCTGCGTCTGTGTTTACTCCGGTCTTGCCTCCAACGGACGAGTCGGCCATTGCCAGGAGCGTGGTGGGAATCTGCACGAACGGAATGCCGCGCATGTGTATTGATGCGGCAAACCCCGCCAGGTCTCCGCTGACTCCTCCGCCAAGGGCGATGATGAAATCGTCTCTTGTGAATCCCTTTGACGCCAGGACGCCGCAGATTTCTTCAGCCGCGCGGAGTGTCTTGCTCCCTTCGCCCGGATCAAAAGTGCATATGTTGACATCATAGCCCGCGCCGGTCAGACTGACGAAAAGGGGCAGGTCCTGTCTTCCGTAAAGGCTGTAAACTGTCCTGTCGCAAACAAGGCAGCACTTGCGCGGCGGCGGGAGAATTGCAGCTATTTGCTCCGCCGCGGACGCCAGAAGACCATCCTCGATGAGGATGTCGTAAGTCTTTGAAGTGTGCATTGTAATCTTCTGCATAGGCCCCTCCCTCATATGAGAATTATACAACAGAATGGAAGAATATGATACAATCACGTCCGGAGGGATATCTATGAAGAAGGCGACACTTTGTTATATAAGACGCATCAGACCAGGCGAGAAAACAGAAGACGGAAGCGAGAGCCATGAGTACCTGATGCTTTACCGCAACAAGAAAAAGGACGACCCGAACGAAGGCAAATGGATCGGCGTCGGCGGCAAGATAGAGCCGGGGGAAACGCCGGATGAATGCATGCTGCGCGAGGTGCGTGAAGAGACAGGCCTCGAACTGACAGACTATCACTTCTGCGGCGTAATCCGTTTCATTTCCGACACATGGGAGGATGAAGACATGTATCTTTATCGCGCCGAGATCAGCGGTGCAGGCTGCGGTGATAATACAGGGCTGGATGAAGCGCCGGCTTATTGCGATGAGGGAGAGCTTCGGTGGATCCCGGAAGAGCAGCTGATGGACCTTCCAATGTGGGAGGGAGACAAACTGTTCCTGAAACCCCTGGTGGAAGGCGCGGAGGAAATAAACTTAACCTTGCGATATGAAGGCGAAGTTCTTATGTGATATTAAAGGAATATGATTATTCAATTTACTTAAGAAGCCGGCTGTAGTATCCGTCCGCCTGATACAGGGCGGCGGCAGGATTGTGGCCCAGTACGCGGTCCTTAGTGACGAGGGTAGTACAGAGGGCGTCAGAATACTTGTAAAAAAGGCTGTCATGGCCGACACAAAGACCGATCACAACATTCAGATCGGTCTTTTGTTCGTTCAGAAGCTTTGCCTGAAGAATCGGGTTGCAGATGTGCGGACCGAGATTCTCCTGAGCGGGGTCAAGACCGATATCAGTTTTTCTGACAGCGCCGGCTTTGCAGGCAGCGCCATATACTTCAAACCCGTGGCGGCGAAAGATCGCGGCTGCGGTACGCGCTTCTCTGAGAAGTCCCACGCACGTGGCGATTCCGAGCTTCTTCGCTCCGATCTTGCGGGCGAACTCACAGATTTCCTCGACACGGGTCGCCTTGCAGTAGTTTTCGTACTCGACCTCGGCGGATGCCTTTGCAATAAGACTGTCCTCCGGGTCGTTTAAATATTTGTCAATGGCCTCGTTTAAGAGATCGGAGGCCCCGCCGCCCTCAAGGATTTCCGAAGTAATGCAGAAATCAGGATATGTTCCGTTCTTGCCGTCGCAGGCTCCTGCAGCGCAGTCGATGCAGCTGCGGCATATATCGTTGCTTTTGTTCATGATCTCCTCCTATTAAGCCACTGTCTTCACCAGAATATTACTACAACTTCGACACAAAACCAACATAATCGGGTGGTATATTAGCATCGAGAGGGGCATTGATATATAAAAAGCTGTGTGAAATAAGGGAGAAAGGCAGCAGACAAATGGAAGAAAACAGAACAGATTATGAGCCGAATTTCATTATGAGGGACGAGAAGACACCCATATTCGAGAACCCCTCCTATGTGAAGGCTGATACATTTTTCGGAGATGAAGGGCAGGGGCCTACGCCGCAGCCAAAGACTCCGACAGAAAAGGACGGACTATATGTTGACCCGAGAGATAAATTCAGAAGCAGTACGAAAGCAGGAGCGGCAGACGCCTCGGCGTCCGCAAGATGGCACGGAGGACAGGCAAGAGCAGAGAGCGGCTATTCAGGCAGCGGCTTCGCTGGCTCTGGCTCTGGCGGCGGTGGCGATGAGGGTAAAGGCTTCAGAATCAAACCTAAAAAGAGCCGCGGACCATCACAGCCTGTAACTCTGACGAAGAAGACGCTGGCACTGCTTATAGTTTGCTGCATGGTGCTGTCTTGTCTGTTCGGTCTTTGCGGAGCGCGCATAGGCAACAGTTTGTGGAACAGCCCTCAGGCGGGTACCGCGTCAACGGAGACCGCAGATGTGACAGAGGCCGGTGAAGTCTCGACGACAGGATACAATCTTCAGAACGCCACAGGCAGCAACATGAGCATCCAGGAGATAACCAAGTCCGCTCAGAAGAGCGTAGTCGAAATCAAGACTGAAGGCGTTATGAGCGACAGCTGGATGCAGCAGTATGTAACTGAAGGCGCCGGCAGCGGTGTTATCATAAGCAAAGACGGCTATATCATGACGAACAATCACGTCATTCAGGACGCGAATAAAATCACGGTAACCACCTACGACAAGCATTCATATGAAGCGACACTGGTCGGCACAGACACAATGAACGACGTTGCGGTGCTTAAGGTCAAGGCAACGGGCCTGACGCCTGCGGTATACGGCAACAGCGATCAGCTGCAGGTCGGCGACATGGCAGTAGCAATCGGCAATCCGCTTGGCGAACTCGGCGGTACGGTAACAGCCGGAATCATCAGCGCTACCGACAGAGAGCTTGCCATCGACGGCAGGACAATGAAACTGCTTCAGACCGACAGTTCCATAAATCCGGGCAACTCCGGCGGCGGGCTGTTCAACGGCGACGGACAGCTTATCGGACTTGTGGTAGCCAAGTCGGCAGGTTCCGATGTTGAAGGTCTGGGGTTCGCGATTCCGATCAACACCGCGGCAAGTGTTGCGCAGCAGCTCATGGACAAAGGATATGTAAGCGGACAGCCTTGGACAGGCATGACGTATACAGAAGGAAGCAGCGGTCTTGACTTCCTCTTTGGGGGAGACTCAGGCGGTACGGTATACATATACTCAGTAGATACGGATACCGCCAAGAAGGCGGGATTCAAGCCGGGCGATGTTGTCTTTGCTGTAGACGATCACCAGATAGCGTCCATAGATGACCTTACGTCAATCATATCCTCGCACAAGGTCGGAGACAAACTAAAATACACTGTCGTCCGCGACGGCGAGACAATGGACCTGACCATAACGCTGCAGGAGAAGACAAAGAAGCAGCTTCAGAACGATCAGTAATCAATAATAAAGGTACTGAGCAGCCCATCAATCAGGGTGCAGACCCGGAGGCGTCAAAAAAAGATGACCTCCGGGTTTTTTGACGCCAAATGTACTGCGAAGTATGGTAAAATATATGGGTTATTAAGGAGGGGTGAAAAGGAAACGATGAAAGACGTACTGATAAAGATAAAATCCAGCCAGATGAGCAAGGAAGCCGGCGAAGATGAAATGGAATTCATCACGGAGGGCAAGCTCTACAGGCGCAATAATACAACGTATCTTCTCTACGAGGAAAGCGAATTCAGCGGCGTTCCCGGATGCAAGACCAGACTGAGACTCAGGGAAAAAGATGTCCAGATGAAGCGGTTCGGAGACGGGGCGGAAGCAGGAGCTGAAATCGTTTTCGAGAAGGGCAAGCGCAACGTAGGATACTACGAAACGCCTTTTGGTCCCATCGAAATAGAGATTCTGACCAACAGCCTGAACAGCACCGTGACCGAAGAGGGCAGCGGCGAGCTGGAGATAGACTACGAGGTCAGTCTCAAGGGTCTTCTGGAGGGAAGAAACAAGATCAACATCACAGTAATGAAGCAGTGATGTCCATTACCATGTTAAAAACAGATTTTCACATATTAACAGGGAAGGAAGTGATACCATGCGGAAGATAGGCTTCAGTGCTGAAAAGTACATTGAGGAGCAGTCTAAGTACATTCTGGAGAGAATCCAGAAGGGCGGCGGAGACCGGCTGTACCTGGAGTTCGGAGGGAAACTCGTGCAGGACAAGCACGCCATGAGGGTGCTGCCGGGATTCGATGAAAACGCCAAGATAAAGCTCCTGCAAAAGATGAAGGATCAGGCGGAGATCATAATCTGCGTTTACTCCGGAGACATTACAACCAACAAGACGAGAGCGGATTTCGGAATCACATACGATCTGGAAGTGCTCAGACTCATCGATGTATTCAGAAAGTACGATCTGGAGATCAACAGCGTAGTCGTTACAAGATTCGAAGAGGATTCTCCTGCGGTTACCAAGTTCATCAACAAGCTTGAGCAGCGCGGCATCAAAACATACAAGCACCGTTTCACCAAGGGTTATCCGACAGATGTTGACACTATCGTAAGTGAAGAGGGTTACGGCGCGAATCCTTATATCGAAGTCACCAAGCCGCTCATAGTAGTGACCGGCCCGGGCGGCGGAAGCGGCAAGCTGGCGACAAGCCTGTCTCAGCTCTACCACGAGAACATCCGCGGACGCAGAGCCAGGTACGCCAAGTTCGAGACATTCCCTATCTGGAATCTGCCTCTCAAGCATCCTGTCAATGTTGCTTATGAAGCGGCGACTGCGGATCTTAAGGACGTCAACATGATCGACTCATTCCACCTGGAAGCGTACGGCGAGACTGCGGTCAACTACAACAGGGATCTGGAAGTGTTCCCGGTTGTCAAGAGAATCATCGAGAAGATCACGGGAGAAGAAGCGGAGTACAAGTCGCCTACCGACATGGGCGTCAACAGAGCGGGCTTCGGCATCATAGATGACGATATCTGCAGAGAGGCGGCCTGCCAGGAGATAATCAGAAGATATATTATCGCCGAGTGCGATTTCAAGAAGGGCAAAATAAGCTCAGACATACTTGAAAGGCAGAAGCTGCTCATGGATGACATGGGGCTTAAGGTTGAAGACAGACCGGTTGTCCTTCCGGCCAGAGAGTACGCGGAGATGAAGCGCGACCTGAATCCGAGATATACCAACGTAGTAGTTGTCGCGATGCAGCTTGACGACGGAACCATCATTACAGGACGCAGCTCAAGGCGCATGGTAGCGGCCGCGGCGGCGATACTGAACGCCGCCAAATACATGAGCGGCATCGCGGACGGCATCCACCTGATTTCGCCGAACATACTTGAGAGAATCCAGAATCTCAAGACAGAGCTTCTGCAGGCAGACAAGTCATCGCTCAACTGCGAGGAAGTACTGACGGCACTGACGATTTCGGCCACAACAAACCCTACGGCTGAAGCGGCCCTCAACAAGATCGGCGAGCTCAGAGGCTGCAAAGCACACTGCACGGCAATCCTGAGTGACAAGGATGAGAAGACGCTCAAGGGACTCGGCATCGACGTTACCAGCGATCCGGAATACATTACAAACAACCTTTACTACAGCTAAGCAAAAGCAGTAAATACAATTATTTAAGAGGTAAATTTGAGTGAACATTAGCGCGAATATTGAAAAAACAGGACTGACAAAAGGGCAGATTGAGGCCTACCGCCCAGCGGTAAGCGACGCCCTTGACAGACTCTGGTCCGGCAATGAGCCGATGACCGGATGGGTCACTCTGCCGGTGAACAGGAATCAGGCGGAGCTGAACACCATACAGGAGATCGCGGATATCATAAAGGATGAAGCAGAGCTTCTGGTCGTCATAGGCATCGGCGGTTCATACATGGGAGCAAAGGCGGCGATAGAGGCACTGCCTAAGAACGCGTCGGGAATCGAAGTCAGATTCCTCGGCAACAATCTGTGCACTGATTACTACTGGGAGACTCTGCAGGAGATCAAAGAGAAGAACACTATCCTGTGTGTCATTTCCAAATCCGGCAACACCATGGAGGTCAGAACAGCCTTTGAGGTTGTCAAGCCTATCATGGTCGAGAAGTACGGAAGTGTGGCGGAGGCCTCAAAGAGGATACTTGCGATCACAGACGAAGAGACAGGCACTCTCAGGGCGGAAGTTTCTGAGTACGGCTATTCAAGCCTTGTTGTTCCCGGAGATGTAGGCGGAAGATATTCCATAGGCACGCCTGTCGGACTTCTTCCGATGGCAGTAAGCGGCATAGACATAATAGAGTTCCTCGACGGCGCGCGTGACTGCGCGAATGACGCGGGATGGGATCACGACCTCGCGGATTACGCCATCGCCAGACATCTGCTGGAGAAAGAGGGCAAGAGCGTGGAAGTCTTCGGCCTTTGCCATTCGAGACTGTTCTACCTCGGCGAGTGGATGAAACAGCTCTTCGGCGAAAGCGAAGGCAAGGAAGGAAAAGGCCTGATGCCGACGTCGCTTACATACTCCACAGACCTTCATTCAATGGGACAGTACCTTCAGGAAGGGCGCCAGATCTTCGCGGAGACGCTTATGGTTGTCGATGAACCGTCTGTTTCCATCGAGATTCCGGGCGGACCTCAGAAGGGCAAGACCGTTGCTGACATAAACAACGCCATGATCGGAGGCGTCATCAGCGCCCACAGACAGGCGGGCATCCCGGTTACGGAGCTGCATATTCAGAAACTGGATACGAGAACATTCGGACAGATCATCTATTACCTCGAGACGACATGCGCCATCACAGCCATGCTGAACGGCGTGGATCCTTTCAATCAGCCGGGTGTGGAAGCATACAAGAGGGAGATGCACAGGCTGCTCGACTAGCGGAGGCCGGACTGCCTTTGCATAAAGGCCCGAAAGTTTGTGAAAAAATTGTTTAATACCCCAAAGGCTTTACAAAGAGCGGATAGCGTTATATAATTAATTGGATATACAAAGTTAATATTTTAACAATCTTAACGATTGGCTAAGGAGGATAATATTATGAAGAAAATTGGCGTAATGGGAACAGGTACTATGGGATCCGGAATTATTCAGGTTTGTGCTGCTGCCGGCTACGACGTAGTTATCAGAAGCAGCAAGCAGGAGTACATTGACGGTGCTCTGGCCAAGATCGACAAGAACCTGTCCAAGATGGTCTCCAGAGAGAAGATCTCTGAGGAAGACAAGGCGGCTACACTGGGACGCATCTCCGGCGGAACCACCTTTGACGTTCTGGCGGACTGCGATCTGATTATCGAGTCCTCCACAGAAAACATGGATAAGAAAAAAGAGCTGTTCGCTGAGCTGGACAAGGTATGCAGGGACGACGCTATCCTGGCAACAAACACATCAGCACTCTCAATCACTGAGATCGCTGCTGTTACATCCAGACCGTCACAGGTCATCGGCATGCACTTCTTCAACCCGGTTCCTGCAATGAAGCTGGTTGAGGTTGTAAAGGGTATCGCAACTTCTGACGAAGTTAAGGACGCGGTTGTCGCAGCAACTGAGAGCCTGAAGAAGACTCCTGTAGAAGTAGCTGAGGCTCCTGGATTTGTTGTAAACAGAGTCCTGATTCCGATGATCAACGAAGCGGTCGGCATCCTGGCTGACGGCGTTGCTTCAGCAGAAGGTATCGACACAGCAATGAAGCTTGGCGCTAACCACCCGATGGGACCTCTCGCACTGGGCGATCTGATTGGACTGGACGTATGCCTGGCAATCATGGAGACACTGTTCAATGAATACGGTGATCCTAAGTACAGACCTAATCCGCTGCTGAGAAAGATGGTAAGAGCTAACAAGCTGGGAATGAAGACCGGCGAAGGCTTCTTCGATTACAGCAAATAATCTGAGATAAACTTACATTTGAGAGACCGCTTCCGTAACACCGCGTTATGGAGCGGTCTCTTTTTTCTGACGAGATATTTTTTGCTGGAAAAGGCGCATGCAATAGTGTAATATATAGGCGTTAAATCTCACATTAATCTTTTTAATTCCCATCTGATTTATTTCTGAAAGGACTCTTATTATGTGGAAAACGATGGACGAAGCTACTTTAAAGTCTAAGAAAGTAGCTGATCTCAGAGAAATTGCCAAGACATTCGGCCTCAAAGGCTACGAAAAGATGAGAAAGGCCGATCTTATTGCTGCGCTCATGATCGATGAGGAGCCGGCAAAAGAGGAAACCGAAGCAAAAGCAGCCGAACCAGAAGCAATAGCAGCCGAGCCCGCGGTTGAAGAAAAACCCGCTGAAGAAAAGCCGGCCGAAGAAAAAAACGAAGAAGCGGGCGAGGCCCACGAGCAGGCTGAACACCAGCATCACAAGAAGCGCGGCCGCAAAGGAACCCGCGTAGCCAAAGGCGACAAGGTGCCCGATCAGGTGGT
>JAFRCM010000023.1 GCA_017404365.1 Bacillota bacterium | reverse complement strand
GGGCCATCATCTCACAGAGAATCACGCCCGGAACTATAGGATTTCCCGGGAAGTGTCCCTGCAGGAAAAACTCATCTCCACGCACATGATATTTGCCGTAAGATACCTTTTTCTCATTTCCGTCTTTGTCTGTTTCTACAACTACTTCGGCCTCTTCAACGAGCAGCATATTGTCTCTGTGAGGCAGTATTTTCATTAATTCTTCTTTATTCATATCTTTTGAACCCTATACATGCATTGTGTCCGCCGAAGCCCAGAGAAGTTGAAAGCGCACAGTCAAACTCGCCCTGGGCCGCAACATTCGGTGTGTAGTTAAGATCGCACTCCGGATCAGGAACATCCAGATTGATTGTCGGAGGTACGATTCCGTTCTTGATTGTGAGTATTGAAGCGACGGCTTCCACTGCGCCTGTTCCGCCCAGCATGTGTCCTGTCATGGACTTGGTTGAGCTGATGACTATCTTGTAAGCGTCATCTCCGAATACTTTCTTAAGGGCGATTGTCTCGGACTTGTCGTTGAGCGGTGTGCCCGTTCCGTGCGCGTTGACGTAAACCTTAGTCGGATCGATGATGCCTTCCTTGCAGCATTCATCATAAGCATCCTTTATTGCCTTTGAGCCTGCTTTTGCTTCCGGATCCGGCGCCGTCATGTGGTGAGCGTCGCAGGTGGAACCATAACCCGCCAGTTCAGCGTAGATCTTGGCTCCTCTTGCCTTTGCGTGCTCTTCGCTCTCGATCACGAGCGCGCCCGCGCCTTCGCCGATTACGAAGCCGCCTCTTTCCTTGTTGAACGGAAGGCTGGCTCTGTTAACGTCATCCGTCATGTTCAGCGCCTGCATCTTGATGAATCCCGCAAGACCGGTTCTTGTCAGGGCCGCTTCTGTTCCGCCTGTGATGACCACGTCTGCGTAGCCGTGTCTGATAAGTCTCAGCGCTTCGCCGATGGCGTTCGTGCCGGATGCGCATGCTGATACTGACGGCAGGGCCGGACCGCGCATGCCGTATCTGATGGCAATCGTACCGGCTGCCATGTTAGGGATCATCATCGGAATGAAGTATGGAGATACGAATCTCGGACCCTTGTTCAAAAGCTTGTCGAAATTGTTTTCAAAAGTCTCGATTCCGCCGATTCCGGATCCGAAGTAGACCGCTGCTCTCTCAGGATCGAAGTTGCCTTCGATGCCGCTGTCTGCCACTGCCTGTGCCGCCGCGGCAACTGCCATGTGGACGTTGTGGTCGGATCTTCTGACCTCAGCCTTCTCCATGTAATCGGTCGGATCAAAGTCCTTGACTTCCGCGCCGATCTTGACTGCGTAATCAGTCGTGTCGAATCTGGTAATCTGACCGATTCCGTTCACTCCTGAAATGATGTTGTTCCAGAATGTATCAACGTCATTACCAACCGGCGTGATAACGCCCATTCCGGTTACTACTACTTTTCTTTCCATTTTGTCTTCTCCTACATTGCGATTCCGCCATCGACCTTGATGACTTCGCCTGTGATATAGCTTGCCGCGTCAGACGCCAGGAAGAAGATGAGGTCCGCAACTTCGTCTGCGGTTCCCATTCTCTTCATAGGAATCATGTCGATCAGCGGATTGTTCTTGCTGAGATTTGCCGTCATGTCGGTTGCGATGAATCCAGGTGCGACTGCGTTGCAGCGGACTCCTCTTCCAACCAATTCCTTAGCCGTTGACTTAGTGAGACCTACGACACCGGCCTTTGATGTGCTGTAATTAGCCTGGCCTGCGTTACCGATAAGCCCTGAAACTGATGATACATTAACGATGCACCCGCTTCTCTGCTTCATGAATACAGGTGTGCAGTGACGGATCATGTTGAATGTTCCCTTGAGGTTGACGCCGATGACCGCGTCGAAGTTTTCTTCCTTCATCATTGCGATGAGACCGTCTCTTGTGATTCCGGCGCAGTTGATGAGGATGTCGATGCTGCCGAATTCCTTGACGATTTCCGCAACTGTCTCCTTGACCGCTTCAAAATCTGCAACGTTCAGACGTATTTCTTTAACTTTAACGCCCAGATCTTCGATCTCTTTGACTACCTCGGCAACTTTCTCTTCCGGATCCATGTGGATGATGACGATGTTCGCTCCATCCGCTGCCAGTTTAACGGCAGTCTTTCTGCCGATGCCGGATCCGCCGCCTGTTACGACTGCTGTTTTACCATTAAGCATTGTTTTTTACTCCTTCCAATGTTTCCTGAAGTGTCTCCATGTCGCTTACGCGATACATCTTCACATCAGCTGATATTCTGGTGATCATGGAAGTCAGCGCCTTCCCCGGTCCCAGCTCGATGAATGTATCAACACCTTCATCGATCATGTTAAGTATAAGCTTCTTCCAGTAAATCGGATTGATTATCTGCTCCGCCAGAAGCTGCTTGTAATCTCCTTCATATGGCTGAGCCGTGCGGTTCGAGTATACCGGAATGTACGCCTCGCCGATTTCAGCGTCCTTGAGGTACTTCGCGAATTCCTCAGAAGCCTCGTTCATGTAAGGCGAGTGAAATGCTCCGCTTACCTTCAGTATTCTGACGCGTCCGTCCTCGGCTCTTACTTCATCAGCCATTTCATTAATCTGTTCCTTGTCGCCCGCAACGGAGACCTGTCCGTCACAGTTGAAGTTTACAGGATAAAGATCAGGATATTTGCTGCACAGTTCCTCGACTCTCTCATCGGACAGCTTCAGAACAGCCATCATTCCTGTTTCGTGAGCCTCAGAAGCAATCTGCATGAGTCTTCCTCTCTCGCTGACGATTTTGATTCCGTTTTCAATCGTCATTGCTCCTCCATAAGTGAGAGCCGCCAGTTCTCCGAGTGAGTAACCCGCAGTCATGTCAGCGTGGATTCCTTCAGCCTCCAGAGCTGCCGCCATTGCCAGATCTACTGTGTAGACGCAAGGCTGCGTGTTCTTGGTCTGCATGAGCTCGTCGGCGTCTGCCTCAAAGCACTGGGCACTCGTTCCCGGTCTTCCTTCGTCCGCCTTGGCAAAAATGTCGCGGACAGCAGGTACTGCGTCATATACGTCTTTTCCCATGCCCGGGCTCTGTGCGCCCTGACCTGCAAATACAAAAGCTATTTTTCCCATTTCTTTAATTCTCCTAATACTCTGTCAGCGTCCTGCATCAGGTCTGCTATGATCTCAGCGCATGTCTGCTCCTTTGTTACCATACCTGCGCTCTGTCCTGCCAGGAAGCATCCGTTCTTCTCATCGCCTTCAACAACTGCCATGCGCAGTCTTCCTGCCGCAAACTGATCGAGTTCCTCATCTGAAATATCAGTGTACTCGATTTTTCCGTATTCTCTTGCGAACTGGTTCTTGATGCTTCTTACCGGATGTCCCAGTCTTCTGCCCGTTACTACAGTCGCCGTATCGCCGGCCTTGAAGACTTTGTTCCTGTAGTTCTCGTGTATGTTGCACTCCTTAGCTGACAGGAATCTTGTTCCAAGCTGTACCGCTTCAGCTCCCAGAGCCAGCGCAGCCGCGATGCCGCGTCCGTCGGCGATTCCGCCTGCCGCGATGACAGGAAGATCAACTGCGTCGCAAACCTGAGGTACAAGCGGCATGGTTGCCAGTTCTCCGATGTGGCCGCCGCTTTCGCCACCTTCAGCGATTACAGCAAAGGCACCGGTTCTTGCAGCCATCTTGGCGAATGTTACGGAAGGAACGACAGGGATAACTTTTACGCCGGCTTCGTTCCACAGGCTCATGTACTTGCCCGCGTTTCCTGCACCGGTCGTAACTACCTCTACGCCCTCGTCTACAACCATCTGCGCGATTTCATCAGCAAATGGGCTGAGCAGCATAATGTTCAGTCCGAACGGCTTGCTCGTCATCTCCTTTGCCTTCCTGACCTGTCCTCTTACATATTCTGTGTCCGCATTTCCCGCAGCAATGATGCCAAGTCCGCCCGCGTTTGAAACAGCGGCTGCCAGATCAGCGTCTGCGATCCATGCCATGCCTCCCTGAAAGATCGGATACTCGATTCCGAGCATTTCAGCTATTCTTCCTTTTTTCATAATCTGTTCTCCATGCTTTTGCACATTGTGAATTGACGGCCGTATTAAGGCCGTCATTCATTCAAGGATTATTTATTTGCAAAGATTAGTTCATCTTCTCTTCTACGAACTTGATGAGCTCGTCAACTGTTTCCAGATCTCTGTCGAGGTCCATCTGAACGCCGAGTTCCTCTTCAATCTTCATAACCAGTTCTACTGCATCCAGTGAATCGATTCCCAGTGATTCGAAAGTTGACTCTCTTGTAATTTCCTCAACATCACAATCCAGGTGTTCTGCTACGATAGCTGCGATCTGATCAAATAACATTTTTCATTTCCTCCTTAAAATAAAAACCTCTTTTTATTTTGAGACCCCGTCCGGATCTCTGATTTACAATATTTAATCAGTTAGATGCTCAAATGATTAAATTATCTAACTGTTAGATAGTATAACCAAAGAAGTGGATTTTGTCAACTTAATCGTGCTGCCTGCCGGAACCGGTTCATTCCGATGAATGCCTGTCCCAGAGCGAGCCCTCCGTCATTCGGGCTGACGCTGATGTTATAGTACACGTCAAAGCCTCTGCCGCGCAGTTTACCGACAACTCCCTCCATGAGAATCTTGTTCTGGAACGTGCCCCCCGTCAGGGCCACCTGCTCCGCTCCGGTGTCTTTCCTGACGCGTTCGCACTCCCTTACAATCATGTCTATTACGCGTTCGTGGAACGACAGCGCCAGATCCGACGCCTTATCGGCTCCCGGATTCTTCTGCGCAAAAGCAGCCGCGTCCTCGAGCATGATCGCGCACTGACCCTCATAGTCATTGTAATCCTTTATGCCGAGCAGCGCTGACACGCCGTCGAAGAGTCGCCCCATGCTTGAGCTTCTGATCGCGTTGACGCCTTTGTCCAGAGCTTTGAGGATCAGCAGACTGTCCGGGCAGCCCGCGAGCTGCGCCGCTCCGAACTCAATGATATCTGAGATGTCAAGGCTTATCTGGCGGCACCCTTCCGCATCAGCCTTCTCTTCTCCAAGATAACCCTTTTGATAGGCTGCCATGTAACTGAGGGCGGATCTTCTGGCGTCCTTCATGGATGAATCTCCGCCTATCATGTCCACGTATTTCAGGTGAGCCATGCGCTCGAAATCCCCGCCTTCGCACAGCAGGAATTCGCCGCCCCATATCGCTCCGTCAGTGCCGTATCCCGTTCCGTCAAATGAAACCCCGATGACCTTTCCCTCGAGGTTGTTCTCGGCCATTACCGAAGCAACGTGAGCGTGGTGATGCTGAACCTTAAGCAAAGGCAGCCCGTTCTCTTCGGCGTACTTCTCCGCATAAAGCGTCGGCTGGTAAAGCGGATGCATGTCGCAGATTACGGCCTGCGGCTTTATTCTGAACAGGTCCGCCATGCGTGTTATATTCTCTTCGTATATCTTCTGATTCTCCACCGTGTCCATGTCGCCGAAGAACTGGCTGACGTACGCGAACGGTCCCTTTGTAAGCGCGAATGAATTCTTCAGCTGGCCTCCGCACGCGAGAAGACTGAAATACGGCTCATCGTCCCTGCTCCCGGCGCCGACGTAAAGCGGCACGGGCGCGTAGCCTTTGCTTCTCCTTATCATCTGCGGCTGGCCGTCGATAACGCGCGTTACTGAATCGTCGACCCGCACGTTGATTCTGCGCCTGTTGGCGATTATTCCGTCCACCTTGCCTGTCTTATCGCAAAAGCTGATGATTTCGTCTTCATCTTTTATCATCGGCATGTCTGACGGATTGGCGCTTGTGAATATGAGCGGGCTGATTCTGTCGAGCAGCATGTACTGCGCCGCAAAGCTCGGAAGGAACGATCCGATGAATCTGCTCCTCCTTAGGTCCTCAAACGACCTTCCGTCTTCATCCATCTCGTTCAGCCTGTGCTCAAGGAGAATAATAGGACGGGCGGATGACTGAATGAGTTTTTCCTCGACTTCATCCACACTGCAGTACTCTTTGATCTCGTCCAGGCTCCTGAACATCACGGCGAAAGGCTTGGTCTCCCTGTTCTTGATTTCACGCAGCCTGCTTACTGCCTCCTCGTTAAATGGATCGGCCACCAGATTGTATCCGCCGACGGACTTGAAGGCCATGACGCCGCCGCTTTTGAGAACATCCGCGGCTCTGTCAAGTATCGCCGAATCATCATCGGCTGCGCCTGCCTTTGCATCAGGGCTGTCCGTGTCTATCCACACAAGCTCCGGTCCGCACTCATGACACGATATGGTCTGCGCGTGATGGCGCCTGTCGTGGAGGTCGGTGTACTCGCCCTCGCAGAAATCGCACATTGGAAAGTCGATCATCGACGTGTTGTCCCTGTCGTAAGGGATTCTGTCTATGATCGTGTACCTCGGTCCGCAGAGCTGGCAGCTTATGAACGGATGCAGATAGCGCGGATTGTCCTTGTCGTAGAGCTCTCTCAGGCAGTCAGGGCAAATGGCCAGATCGGCCGGAATCATCGCCGCTTCATCGTCGCCTTCATCGCTCTTTATTATTGTGAATCTGTCGAAATCCGTGAGGGGAAGCTTTTCCCTTTTTATGTGGACGATTTCAGATGGGCCCGGCTTCTCCCTGACCAGCGTCTCAATGAATTCGCCTATGCGCTCCTCAGTATCCGTAACCGTTATGTCGACAAGACCGCCTATGTTGAGCACCTCGCCTTTCATTGACAGCCTGTCCGCCATCTTCGCGACGAAAGGTCTGAATCCGACGCCCTGCACGATTCCCCAGAGTCTGATTTTTTCTGTTGTGAGTGTTGCTTTTTCCATAGCATCATTATACCACGTCTGGGATTTGAATCGAGTAGGAGGTGAGCGATTGATTCACCCACCGTCCTCTCACACCACCGTACGTACGGTTCCCGTATACGGCGGTTTCAATAGTTGACGTGCATTTTCTGGTACGCATCGGCTAGGTCGTAAAAGCCCTTGCGTACCAGTATTTCTTTTGTGAGTCCCATCTTTACTGCAACCGTGTTGGAAACGAACCAGTACTTTTGGCGGCTGTTTGCCGCCCTGTACGCAAGTTGTTCCGGTACGCCCAGTTTGATGAGATACTTCATCTTCGACCGAGGTCTTTTCCACATCTTCCAGATGCACATCCGGATTCTGTGGTACAGCCATCCGTTGAGGTCTTCAATGGCATTCTTCATCGCCGCGATTCCGTAGTAACTCAGCCAGCCGCGCATATACACCTTGATTTTGTACAGTGCAGGGATAACGCTCTGAACGTGCCTTCGGGAAGAAAGGTCCTTCAGCTTGGCTTTCATCTTTTCCCACGACTTCGGATGAACGCGAATGAATACTCCACTCCCGTTCCTTCCCAGTGCGAAGCCGAGGAACTTAAAATTTCGAATCGCGAATACACTGGTCACCTTGCTCTTCTCTCTGTTCACGGTCAGCTTCAGCTTTCCTTCCAGATAGGAAGTGCTCGTTTCCAGAAGCCGCTTTGCGGCTCTTTCACTTCTTGCCAGCAACACGATGTCGTCCGCGTAGCGCACGCATGGTACGCCACGCCTTTCGAACTCCTTGTCGAACTCGTCCAGGTAGATGTTGGCCAAAAGCGGTGACAGATTCCCGCCCTGTGGGGAGCCTTCCTCTGTCTCCATGACCACACCGCTTTCCATCACTCCGCTCTTCAGGTATCTCTTAATGATCTGGATGACCCTCTCATCTTCGATTTCCTTTCGCAGAAGATTCAGCAGTCGCTCATGGTTCAGCGTGTCGAAGTATTTGCTGAGGTCGAGGCTGACCGCATAGCGGTATCCTTCCTCCACATACTCTTTCACTTTGCTTATCGCATCTTTCGCGCTCCGTCCCGGTCGGTATCCGTAGCTTCCGTCCGAGAACTTCGGCTCATAGATGGGCATGAGTTTCTGACTGATGGCCTGTTGGATGATTCGGTCGATGACGGTGGGAATACCAAGCTTCCGTATTCCGCCGTCCGGCTTCGGGATTTCGACCCTTCTCACCGGAGACGGGGTGTATTTGCCCCGCAGCATCCTTTTGATGAGTTCGTCTTTATGATCCCGAAGGTATGGAAGCGCTTCCTCGATAGTCATCCCGTCGATGCCCGGCGCTCCCTTGTTCGCCTTCACTCTCTTGTAGGCTTTGTTCATGTTTCTTCTGTCCAATATCGCCTCAAGAAGTTCCGGCTCTGCACTGTCCCTTTCCTTCCATATCCGGCGGAATGAACGGCGCGCTCCTGCATACTCTTCACGTTCCGCGCTATCCCTTTGCAGGCAGCTTTCTTTCTTGTTTTCTGTGCTCAAGTCCATTCCTCCTTTCCCGGTCGTACTTAAGACTCCTATTGATTCGGCCCTTCACGGACTGGCCCGCTACTATGGCCTCTGCTGACTTCTCACCATTCGTTGTTACTACGAGTTTCCTCGCTGGTGAGACCTCCCCGGGTACTCACACGTTCTTTCCCTCCATCTACCTGCCGCATCTACCCTGCATGATTCCGTGTAGCTATTGGACTTCGACCTGTATGGCGGTCTTATCCTCATGCAGAGCCTCTTATGCGATTTCTGTTCGTCAGGCCGGAGGTTTGCCCGTGGGTTAGTCTGTTCCCCACATCCGGCTTCCTTCAGATTCCATCTCACGGTGGACACCCTTGCCTTCGGCTGTATCCTTCCCGCTACCGGGCGGATTCGGGACTTTCACCCGTTAGAACGTGCGCTCGCCGGGCGCACCAT
>JAFRCM010000022.1 GCA_017404365.1 Bacillota bacterium | reverse complement strand
GTAATATGCTTGTCACCGCCCGGCAGATAGCCTAGGTTGAAGACGACAGCAGTCAGCGGACGCGCAGTTTCCTGTGCTTCCGCACCTGCTTCATTTCGGAAAAACACTTCATTTCGGAAAAACTCACACAGGTTTTCATGGGCCAGCTGCCGCACGATTATACGGCGGCCAGCGGAATCATCTTCAGCCGGGTTGCCTTTGCCTGAATCTGCGAGGCGGTCTCCGTAGCCGTTCTCTTCGAGCAGCCGTATGGTCTCTTGAACAGCGGCCTCCTGCACATCAAAAGCGTAAAGCTGCGCCGGGTTCATGGCGGCGAGAGCCAGAGTGTCTTTGCCGTTTCCGCAAGTCGCGTCAACCACCACATCGCCCGGGTTCACGTACGCGCGCACGATGTGCATCGCGAGTTCAGTTGTCTGTCTGATAATGTTTGCCATATGTTACTCTCCGCATGTCATTCTCCACGGCAAATGATATACAAAACGGGCGGTGCTGTCAAAGAGAAACACCGCAAATGTGGTCAGGAAGCGGAATGTACAAGTTCTTGTCACAATATAGTATTAGGACTTGTATTATCATGCTCTTACCAGGGCTATTTCTAGATTATATACAAGTAATTGTGTTATAATCATCTCGAAACTTGTAGCGGAAACAAAAATAATGCTGAATTATGAACGAAACTACAAGTTATAAGCTGGATAGAATAGAAAAACTATGACAAGTCGCTTATTGATAGACAATTGGCGATTGTAATCGTCATTCTGGGTAACAGGAGGTAATGATGAAGGTACTGATTTTTAATGGAAGTCCAAGAAAGGGTAATACGCTGACGGCGATTAAGGCGATTGAGAATGGGATTGAATCAAGAGCCGACGCGGCGGATATCGAAGTGAAGGTAATTGAAACGGAGGGGAAGAACATCATACCGTGCAGGGCATGCAACGCGTGCGGGAGCATGAGCAGATGCATCTTCGCGGATGATTCACCTGAGATCAATGAAGCCGTAGAAGCGGCAGACGTGCTGATTTTTGCAACCCCGGTCTACTGGTGGGGCGTGACGGCGCAGCTGAAACTGGTCATCGACAAATTCTATGCCCGCGCAGCCAAGTTCAAAGGCGGAAAGAAGATCGGAACGGTTGTCATCGGCGAGGCCGAGCTGGACGACGCGGAATATGATATCATTCAGAAGCAGTTCGCGTGCATAGCGGACTATCTGGAGTGGGAGGTTGCTTTTGCAAAATCCATATCCGCTAACAAGCCTAAGGATCTGGCGGCGGATGAAGAGACGCTCACGGAGCTGGAAGCATTCGGCGCGCAGCTGTAAGCGTTCGGAGCGAAGCTGTAAGAGCCGCGCCGGCAGCCGGAATGGGGAATTAAAGGTTGTCCTTGAAGAATGTGACGACGCGGTCCATTATCTCATCTTTGATTTCAGAGTGTTCGTAGGACATCTCATAACCGTGGCCGTCGTCGGTAGTCACTTCGTAAATTGAAACATTGGAATAGGCATGGGCACAGTCGAGACTTGTCTTCGGTTCGACGACTGTGTCCTTTGTATTGTAATAGACCATGACCGGTTTGTCGCCGAACTTGTCGCCGGTCAGGGCCGGGTTGTATTTGTAGTAATCCTCGAACCACTTAGGCGTCAGCGTCAGCCTGCCGCGCACCACTTTGCCGTCGCGGTCGGCCAGTTCACGCAGTTCGTCCCACTTTTCGTAGCCGCCCATGTAGTGGATCAGCGCGTACTCGTTGCCGGCGGGAGCGATGAGAGCCATGGCTTTGTAATCGATGCCGCCCCAGCTTTCGTTACCCATGATCATGGCGATGCGGCCGCCGAATGATCTGCCGTAAACACCTATGCGGTCTTTGTCCACGTTGTAATTATCAAGCGCGTAATTGATGGACAGCATGTTGGATTCTAGCATGTCGGAGATGGTGTATTCGTTAGTGCGTCCGGACTTGTCCTTTGTCAGCGCCTTGTCTGGATCGTTGGTAAGACATCTGTTGAAATCTACGCGGACAGCTGCTATTCCGTTTGACGCCAGCATTTCAGAAAGCTGACGCGCGCCGCCGCTGTTGATGGAACCGTATATTCCGTGGGAAATCGAAACGAGAGGGTAGGACTCATCGGTTACGGGAGCTACGATTTCGCAGTAAGTGTAAGTGCCGTCTTCGTCAGGAAGAAAGACTTCCTCCGAAACGGTTCTGTATGCTGCGTCTAAGCCGGAGTCTGAATCAGGCTCTGGGGATGAGCCGCAGCCAGCCAGTGCAAAAGCAAAAATCGCGCAAAGACAAAGAGCTGCCGCAACGGGTACGGCAGCTGTAAGTTTGTATTTCTTTGTAAGATTATTTCGCTTCTTCATTCTTCTTCAGATATTTTCCCTCGAGCCAGCTCGTGATAAATGAAGCCCTGAGCGGTCCCTCGGTCAGCAGATCATAGAGCTTTACCCAGAAAGGAGCCGAGAGTGATACGCCCGTGAGCAGTGCGCTGCCCCATACCAGCACATAGAAGATCACCAGATTCTTCGGACAGCCGTTGGCCAGAGGATCCAGAGCGCCGGACAGGCAAAGTGCGAACACGCCCGCGATTGACAGAACCGTGATGATAATCGAAACTGTCCAGTTCTTGTGCTTTCCGTGCAGCAGGGAGATTCCTCCGAACCACGCAACGATCAGGGAACCGACAACTCCCATGTAGATTCCGTACTGGGTGATAACGTGTCTAAGTCCCAGATGGAACAGGTATATAGGCATGGTGTTGGTGCCGATGTAGCAGAGGAAGTTCTGCTTCGACGGCAGAATGTTGACCATGAATGTAATCCAACCGCATGACAGTCCGAATACCAGCAGTCTCCAGAGCGCGTCAGTGTACCATGGCATGCCGAAGTGGCTGCAGTCTGTCTTGAGCAGGAACCATCCGAGTTTAGGTCCGTGATACATGAGCCATATGGACATGAACACGAGAACCGCGCCGAGAAGAGCTACGATGACGGGCTTCTTCTTGAGAGTTCTTACCATGTCCAGAGTATCCTTGGAGCAGTAGTATCCGATCATGAAGAACGGGAAGTATGAGAAGACTCGGCCGAGTGCCATGAACTGTCCGAACGGCAGCCATCCGGCAGCGAACATCATGAATATGCTCATAGGCAGAGCCCATTTGAACTTGATGATATCAATCAGGAAGTACCTGTACAGGAACAGGGCTACAAGGAACCAGAGCGCGAATGACGGCGTCAGGTAGCCGAAGTAGTGTCCTATAGGACAATCGAAGCCCCACGCCGCAATCATTGTAATCGTCGTGAAGACCAGATATGGCCACAATACGCCGCGGAAGGCCGTCTCTCTGGCTCTTTCCGGTTTCTTTGAAAAATACCCGGACAGGAACATGAACGCCTGCATTACAAAGACGTTTATGGTGATGTAGACAAATCCTGTCGGAGAAGTATGTGAGAATCCCGCGCCGCCCCACATGACAGCGTACCAGTTGCCTGAGGCTTTAGTGAAATGCGAGATAGGGATCGACAGCATCAGAATTCCTCTGAAAGTGTCAAACATGTAATCACGTTCTTTTTTTGTCGTGATCGTTTCAGCTGTTTTTGGCTCAGCCATTTCCTTTCCTCCTAATCAAACAGATAACAATCATAAGGATAACAAATAATTCCGCAAAAAACAAACCCTCGTGGTATTTTTCACCATCATGTGATAAACTACACAAAGGAAAACAGTAATAACCAAGTCAAATGACAATGGGGCAGGAGGAAAGATATGGAACAGAAGTTTTATAAGTGCAGCCACTGTGGCAACATAATCGCTTTCGTTAAAGCTTCAGGCGTACCGGTAATGTGCTGCGGTCAGCCTATGGAGGAGATGGTTCCGGGTACAACGGACGCCGCGCAGGAGAAGCACGTACCTGTATACGAAGTTGAGGGCAACTGCGTACACGTAAAGGTCGGTGAGGTGGAACACCCTATGCTTGAAGAGCATTACATCGAGTGGATTTCGCTGCAGACCAAGCAGGGCAATCAGAGAAAGGCTCTGAAGCCAGGCGACGCTCCTGAAGCGTGCTTCTGCATCTGCGAGGGTGATGAGGTTGAGGCAGTATACGAGCACTGCAACCTCCATGGCCTTTGGAAGAAGTAAATTCAAGCAAAGGCAAGACATGCAAAGGCAACAAAAAAGAGGCGTCAGCCTCTTTTTTAATACTATCTTTGACATCGTCTAGTGGCGTTCCAGTACTGTTGAGAACACTACCTGTGTTTCAGTTTTTCCGAACTCCTGCAGTTGGCCGATGAAGGTGTCAAGGTCAGCCGTTGACGGGAATACTACCTTGAGCAGCATCGAGAAAGGTCCTGTTATATGGCTGCACTCAAGAATTGAATCTTCCTTCTGAATGAAGTCGTAGCATTTTCTCTGGTCCTCCGGCAGTACGGAAATCATGATGAAAGCTTTGATTCTGTAGCCGATCTTTTCCAGATCGATATCTGTATAGTAGCCTTTGATATATCCGGCCTTTTCAAGATTATCCATGCGTGTCGCAAGCTCATTGGCTTCGATTCCGAGTTCTGCCGCGAGCTGATCAGCTGGAGTGCGGGCGTTTATCTTCAGCAGATTCATGATCTGAACATCAATTGAATCAATAGTCATTGTTTTGCTCCTTCCTTTCCGTATGTTACCTGAGCGCCGGTCCTGCTTCCAGGATCTCCTTCGGCATGTCAGGATACTTCTTCGCAAAATTATCTGTGAACATCT
>JAFRCM010000021.1 GCA_017404365.1 Bacillota bacterium | reverse complement strand
TCCGATTTCTGTTTTGTTTTATCGTTTTGTTTTCGTTATGTTTTGTTCTCCCTTCCGATCTTTTGTCTGATATTGCAGGATGCAATTCATCCCTCCACCTGTAGAGGATGGGGGATTTCTTGCTTATATTATGTTAAAAATCCCGGATGAGGTTTGCTCTGCTCCGGGATCGCGTTATTTCATGGCAATTTAAGCCCCGCCTTAATCCTCTCTGTAAGTAATCAGGTCCTCAGCGATTTCATTGGCCGCAATTGATACGGGTTTGGTAACATCCTCTTCTGTCAGCTTAGGAACACCGTCGATGACCTCTCTGGCTCTCTTTGCTGCCAGTATTACCAGCGTGTAGCGGCTGTCCGCCTTGGTTCTTATTTCATTAACTGATGGATATAACATAATCAGACCTCCTTGCCCTTTTCTATTCTCATAACCTGCTGCACCTTCCATACAGCTGTGTTCAAATCATCGTTCAAAACCAGATAATCAAATTCGTCCGCCTGCGCCATGTCGTCCATGGCCTGTGCTATGCGGCCCTCGATCTGCTCTTCCGTCTCAGTGCCTCTGCCTCTGATTCGGGCCTTGAGCTCTTCCACAGAAGGCGGCGCGATGAAAACCAGAACCGCTTCCGGATACGCTTCTCTCACCTGGAAAGCGCCGTGGTAATCGATTTCAAGCAGCACATCGTATCCCTGCTCCATCCATTCCACGACAGGCCCCCGCGGAGTCCCGTAGTAATTGTCTACGAACTTGTTGTACTCCAGGAGCTGCCCATCCTGCAAAAGCTCTTCGAACCGTTCTTTGCTCACGAAGAAGTAGTCCTTGCCTTCGACTTCTCCTTCCCGCGGCGCTCTCGTCGTCATGGAGACAGAAAACCGCAGATTATCATCGGCCTCGAACAGCTTCTTGCATATTGTGCCTTTGCCGACCCCTGACGGGCCGGATATTACGAATAATTTTCCTCTAGTCATCGCCGTATTATATCATAAGCCAGGAAAAAAATACAACTAATAATCATACAAGAAGTCAGCGGTTATTCGATATTCTGCACCTGCTCGCGGATCTTCTCGATCTCGCTCTTTGCCTCAAGCATCAGTGAGGTGATCTCGAGGTCGTTTGCCTTTGAACCTATGGTATTCGCCTCACGGTTCATCTCCTGCACCAGGAAGTCCAGCTTTTTGCCGATTGCTCCATCTCCATCCGTGAGGAATGTCTTGAGCTGATTCATGTGGCTGTCCAGGCGCACCAGTTCCTCAGTTATGCTGGCCTTGTCCGCGAAGATTGCAGCTTCAACGAGGATTCTCTCCTCCGGAACATCAACCTTGTCGTCCAGCAGCTCCTGGATGCGGGCGTACATCTTGTCTTTGTACTCCAGCGCGACCTGAGGCGCCCGCTCACCGATCTTCCTGACGATTTCCTTGACCGTTTCTCCCCTGTTTATCAGATCCGCGGCGAGTTTCTCGCCTTCTACGGCTCTCATTTCGCCGAGATTTGCCGCAGCAAGCTCGACCGCCTTGCAAATGGACGCGGAAACCTCCTCCTCATCGGCCACATCCGGAATCACCTTTAGCACATCCGGCATGGACGAGACGAGTCTGATATCGATGTCACCCTCCAGATCGTAACCCTCTTTCAGCTCACGCAGTCTGGCGATGTACTGATCGGCTACCGGAGTATTTAAGTTTACGGTGATATCCCCTTCAGTCAGGTTCTCTACTATGATTGAAACGTCGGCCTTGCCGCGCTTCATCTGCTGCTTTACGATGCCCTTGATCTTTTCCTCTGCGAATGAATACCGTTTAGGCATCTTGACGGTAATATCCGCGTACCTGTGATTAACTGTCTTGATTTCGACAATTACGTTCCTCTTCCCATCGGAAAATTCCCCTCTGCCGAAACCGGTCATGCTTTTGATCATACAATTTTCTCCTGTTTCTTTATAATTTATGATACTATTGGTATTGTAAAGCAAAAGGAGTTCATTGTCAAAAAATGTCATACGATGGAGTGGTAACCTGCGCAATGACGCAGGAGCTAAAAAAAGAGCTGTCATCAGGCAAAATCGAGAAGATCTACCAGCCTGAGCCGGACCAGCTGCTTCTGTCCGTGCATACTGCAGGAGGCAGAAGGAAGCTGTTTATTTCCGCGTCCGGAAATCACTCCGGCGTCTATCTGACGGAGAACTCACCTGAAAACCCGGTTCAGCCGCCGCTCTTCTGCATGGTGCTACGAAAGCACCTGGGAGCTGCCCGCATAAAGGATATCCATCAGCACGGCTGCGAGCGCATCATCGAAATCGATCTTGAGACTGTGGATGAGCTGGGGTTCAACGTGAACAAGCGGCTCATCTGCGAGATCATGGGCAAACACTCGAACGTGCTTCTGGTGGATTTAGGTACGGGAAAAATCATCGAAAGCATCAAGCATGTGGGAATAGACGTCAACCGCGCCCGCCAGATCCTTCCCGGCAAGCTCTACGAGTACCCTCCGGCGCAGGACAAGATTCCGTTCATGGATGTAACTGAGGATGACATAATAAATCTTACGGTCGACCAGCTTCAGCCTGAGAAAAACATACTCGCAGGCATTCAGGGAGTATCTCCTGCTCTGGCGCAGACCATCGCGTACGCTGATCAGAGCACTCCGTACGGATTTCTCGACGAAATGCGCCGCTCAATTGAGGAATCCAGCTATCAGCCGCGTGTCTACATCAAGAACGGCGTACCTGCCGACTTCCATATCGTGCCCCTTTCG